>JAFGMP010000196.1 GCA_016927495.1 Candidatus Latescibacterota bacterium
GTGGGTAAGTAAATAGTATGATTCAAAACGGTTTTTTATTCAACAATATTAATAATTTTTCTTGAAATTTTACTAAAATAATTATATATTGTTATATTACAACATACTCATGTGATAGCATTTCTGCAAAATAAGATTTACAGCGAATATATAATATTGTGGATTCAACACCCTAGTACAAAACAGAAGGTTGGAAAAGATGTTGAGTTGGCTTATATACTATTTGCACCAACAAATCATCCCCCTTCAAATGGGTTCGCTTGGAACTTGAAACCGCAAATATTAAATAAGGATACCAACATGAATAAAATCTTAAAACTACGGATAAACATTTTATATATTAATCCGGAAATTTGGCGTGAAATTTTAGTCGAAAATGATATTGCCTTTGAAGAACTTCATAACATAATACAAATTATTTTTGGTTGGACCAATTCCCATCTCTATAATTTTGATTTAAACGGCACCATTTTTTCTTACCCTAATGAAGAATTTTGGAATGAGGATCTGGATGCAAGAAACAAGATAACCGAATATTTTTATTCAAAAAAACAAAAATGCATTTATACCTATGATTATGGCGACAATTGGAAACACAACATTAAAATAGTTGACATTATAGAGAAAGATAATATCAAATATCCGATATGTATTGCCGGAAAACGAAATGGCCCACCTGAAGATTGCGGGGGTATACATGGTTATGCAAATATAATAGATGTATTAAAAAATAATGACAAAGATTACGATGATCTTTTAGAATGGGTTGGTGATTATAATCCTGAAGAATTTGATATAAATAAGGTGAATAAAGCTCTTCAAAATCTGGATGAATATCTCTGAGTCAATAAAAAATTACTCCTTTTTAAAAGACAAGTATTTGATACGCTTTTCACTCGCCCACCCCCGCTTCCCCACTCACCCATTCCAGCGTCACCGCACGCCCATCGACAACAAAAGTCCAGACATCGCCGTCTTCATATAACGTAATCTTTGCAGGCTTACCTGATTTTTTCGACCATGACAGCGCGACCGCATTACGCCATGCCTGACGGTGTGTCCTGAGTCTGACCGTATTGATCGGGTCGAGTTCGCCGCTGTCGTGTTCGGCGGTCATTACTTCGGCAGATATGTCGACACCGTCAGAGGTCAGCGGATCGAGCCGTAATACAGATTTTTTACCCAAAAACAGAAACGATCCGTTATCCTGCACCGTATCGAATTGTTCGGGATGAAACCGTAACTCGAGATCGCGGGGTGAATTAACAACAATATCATCGGCGACAATCAATATATCCGGTTTCACAAACAGAATATGACGGGTGAATCGCTGCAAACCAAATTCCTGTGGATATGCCACCGTTGCATCGCCGGTCATGAGGTCGAGTTCGGGTGTCGATACCGCACGGACAATACGGGGCCGTGCCTTCAGCCGGTGTGCTTCCGTCCCGTCAAACCACAGGCCGCCCTCGCCAAGCTGCCCTTTGCCGTCGATCAGGAGCGTATTGTGCTGATCAGTCCATTTGGCGTGATAACCGTCATCACGGATCAAACATTCGCCGCCGCCGAAAAGTACGAAATGATTCGCATCGGGATGTACATGGTGCGCCGAAGCGGCATCGTACGGCATTTCAGTAATGCCTTTATGACCTATGAACGGGCCGCATTTGAAAACAACCAGCGATTCGTCGCCGGACCAGTCCGACCGTGCCGACACAATACCCATATCTTCGAAATGACGCATCGCAGGAAGGCCGGAAAGCGGTTTTTCAGGAACCGCGGGATCATACCAGATCAGGTTAAGCCATCTCAGGCGCGGAGAATTGTCTTTTGCCTCATCCACCTGACGGGCCAGCCACTGTGCATATCCGTCATCGTACTCCGATGCCAGCGCACGCAGATTGTAATCGGAATACCAGCTTTCACGGGAACAGTCACCAATATCGACAACATTACTGTAGGATGTCCATGAATTGAGTGGAAGCGACAGATAAATTCGATATTTCGAAGTGATTCGGAACCATTCGTTGTCAAACATATCGGTATCGAGCAGGTCACGGGCTACATTCATAAATTTGAGCAGGTTTTCGACGCCGTAATCCCAGTACTGTACCCCTTCATGACTTGCGCCGTCATCGCCCAGTACCGCCATTGTGCCCCTGAATTTATCAAGCGCAAGGCCGATCCAGAGGGAAGCATCATCAACCTCATCGAACACTGCCAGCCCTGCAACCGTTACGCCGCACATATTCACCCACAAATGATTCTGCAAATAGGCGTTCTGCCATCTGTACCAGATACGCTCCCTGATGTCAGCCCTGTGCCACCAGACTTTATCCGACAGTACTGTGCCAACCATTGTCGATGTTCGTCTGATCAGCGTATCACGGATGATCTGTTTCGCTTCCTCGTCCAGACCGTCGTAACACCAGTCATAGATTAAACCAAGGCCGAAAAGCTGATGGCTTGCCGCAAGATCGATACCGTCCGCCCAACCGAGGCCGCCCCATGTCTTATACCCGCATGAAGCAAGTGCCCACTGCCGTGCGCTGTCGAGGTACTTTCGGTCCTCCGTCAGCGCCCATGCCATCGCCAGCGTCGACATGTAATTTCCCACATTACGCTGCCAGAGTTGTTCGAATCCCCATCGTCCCTCACCGTCGCCGTTTCCACGGTATTCCGGGGGTCCTTCCTGAACCGCACGGTCTGCCTGCCGGAGCGTTTCCTGCCAGAGCGATTTATGGGTAGTGGTTATCTGTTGTTTTAATTCGGCAATCCGTGCTTTATCCAAAAAAATACGGGGATGAATCCCCCGTTTGCTTTCAAGTGAGGCGGGAAATGGGGACAAGCGGTATTCGTTGAGATTTTGTTGAGAGTGAGTTTTATCGGCATGTAAAGTGGCACAACTTAAAAGTGTTATCAAAATTATGTTAAATAGTGTTATCCACATATCATGTATAACTCGCAATTTTCGATGAAATTCATTAACTAACCAACAGATTGCTTCGCTCACTCTGTTCGCTCGCAATGACAGAAAATCTGTGATTATTCCCCGCTCTCATTCGTTAAAGAAAAGTACGAATAAAGGTTTGTTACTATCAATATTCATCTCTTATGACTTGTACCATGTACCTCCAAAACTAGCATTAACTATAAATCTTCACCCCAACTCTCGCCGCGGTTTCCTCCACAAATGCTTTGGCGGCAGGATATTCTTCCGGCTGTGCGAACTCGAGCAGCAATGTCCGCGGATACTTAAGGTGGCTCATTCTCACCAGATAGGTTTCGTAGTCCTGAACGCCTTTTCCTGCCGGTTTCATGGTCATGAGCGCAAGCATCTTGTCACGCTCGATAAAGGTGTCTTTGCCGTGGCAGCATGCGATATCCTCGCCGAGTATATCGAAGCACCGGTTGATCATCTCGGTTGAGTGGTAATAATTCGCGATGGTAAACATGTTCGCAGGGTCGAGCGCCACCTGAACATGAGGGTCGCCGACATCCTCCCTGAGCCGTTTTAGCGCCATCGGGCCATCGAGCGGTGTGGTGATGACAGCCTCCATACCGAGCACAGCTTTAAAACCCGATGTGTCGCGCAGGATTTGTTTGATGCCATCCACGCCGAGCTTCCATGTTTCCTCGGTCCAGTTGTCGGGATGCATGCTGAGTCCGAATTCCGAATCGCAGGTTCCCAAACCGGCGCAGACCGATTGAGCGCCACATTTTTCGGCAGCCTCAAGATTTTCGGTAACATGTTGGATTCCTTTTTCGCGAATTGCCCGGTCGGGATGCAGTATGTTGTCATAGGTCATCATATCGAAAAATGTGACATCATATTTTTTAAGCGCCGCCTTAAGCTCGGTAACCTCGGAATCGGTCGCATCCAGCCATTTGTTATGTTTGTAGGGCCCATGAGCGACTCCGGCCGAGGTATAACCCTGGTCACGGATGCTTTTTACCGCCTCGGTGATGCTTTTGTCCTCCGGATACCATAATCTTGTTGTAAACGAACTGCAGGCCAGCCGAATCGGTGTCGGCCCCGGTGTAAGATCCCGTTTGAGGTTTTTGTTTGGCCCGCGCGACCATTCCGATTCCTGCCATCTCGATTCACGGGTTTCCGGTTTATTCATTCCGGTTTGATTTTCAGTGCATGATGCTGCTGCAAACAGGCCGGCAGTTGTCGCCCCGGCTGCAAGCGCTTTACGTCTCGACATCATTCCCGACATGCTGACATCCTTTGATTATGTTGTTTTATGTGATTGAATATGATATGAAAACCGTTATTATTAATAATAAAGTATAGCAGAAAATATGTTTATACAAAATATTTTCTCAAATTTCTATATAAATTTTCAAAATGAATACACTTTAATGTTGCATATATATGTTTAATCACATTATTGTTTACCACAACATTCATTCAAATTTAATAAAAAAGGAGCGCATCATGAGAAACACAACAATCAGAAATTTGTTTGTCGCTGTATCAGTATGCTTCTTAATCTTTGTTTTACCTTTAATTTCTTACGCCCAGGACGAGATACGACTCATTGTCCGCGGCGATGATATGGGAATGACACAAGGATCTCTCGATGCTTTCGAGGAAGCGTTCAACAGGGGAGTTTTAACCTGCGGAGCGATTCAGGCGACAGCGCCCTGGTTCGAGGCGTCAGCGGAACTGTGCAAAAAGAATCCCGGATGGTGTGTGGGTGTTCATCTCGCCATCATCGGTGAATGGCAGGGATACCGCTGGCGTCCGGTGCTTCCCTGGGACAAAGTCTCATCCATCGTTGACGAGGACGGATTTCTGTACCGGTATCCTGACGAGCTTTTTGCTCATAAACCGAAACTTGCGGAAATCGAGGCCGAATTCAGGGCACAAATCGAACTGGCGCTCAAAAAAGGCATAAACGTCCAGTATCTTGATAGTCATTATTTGGGTTATTCGAGTTATCCGGGGCTCGAGGAGGTCTATAAAAAACTCGGGCGCGAATATGACCTTCCCATTTCTCATATGATGGGCGAAACCCGTCCCGGCAGTATCTATAACACTCCGGTCGAGGAAAAAACTGACGCCGCGGTTAAAATGCTCGAGGAATTGAAACCGGGACTGTATTTATGGGTATGCCACATCGGAACCGATACACCGGAGCAGAATGCGCTTATCCATACACAACCCGAACATATTTTTGCTCGCGGCGGAGTTGGAAAACACCGCGCTGCCGAACTGAAAGCGCTCACAAGTTACGATGTGAAAGCTACCATAATGCAAAAAGGGATCAAACTGACAAATTACAAAGAATTGTGGGATGAAAAGAAAGGGCGTTAGCGTTCTGATCCCGATACTGTATTTCCCGTACAGTGTGATTATATAGCGACATTTAAAACAGGGACAGACCGCTGTCTGTCCCTGTTTATTCCATAATATCTCATGTTTCTCTGGTCATCAGTTTGCTTCATTTTATTTCAAATCTAATCACGACAGGGGGATTGATCAATGGTACGGCAGGTTGTTCTTCTGTGTTGCGTTATGACCGTTATCTGGGGGTGCTCAGATTCGGGAGGTCCTACTAAAGATAATGGCGATACTGCGAAACCCTCGACGGTGCAACAGACAGTCGGTACAAGCGGAGGCACGGTGGAAAGCAGAGGCATGGCACTCGAAATACCCGATGGTTTACTGAATGCAGAAACAGAAATAACGCTCTCGGAAACCGTTGAAACTACCTTTGCCGAAGACACATTGACACCGACATATACAATCGAGGGACTACCTGTATCGTTCACGGGAACGGCCACAGTCAAAATAAAATATGATGGCGAAGCGCCTGATGTTATCAGTGTTGCCACAGGAGAGGAACATGAAAATATAGTTGACGGCAAAGCGGACGTTTTTTACGATCTGGTTGCCGCTCAGGTTGAAACCGGCTGGATTATCTGTGATTTATCTTCCGGTTTAATCCCGGGAAAATACAGTGGCCAGGTTGAGAAGCGATCATTTGCTACCGAAGATATAGGAACACAGCTTAAACGGTATATTAAAGCCGTGAAAAATACCAAAAAAAGTCCACATGACTGGTTTATGGTGTATTATAACACTTTATGGGAAGATTCGGCCCCTTATGTAGGTGCATACCTTGAAGATGCCATGGTAAAATTCATGGAAGCCGGATTTGAATTTCGTTCAAAGAATAATACGACTATTAGCAGCGATTACATTAAAGTTCACATTAAGGAAGTCAGTGATAGTTCCAACAAAATTGCCGGTTATCTTAAACAAAATACTGAAGGAGGTTATTCGGCAGTATTCGATTTTGATTTTGATGAATCGGTTCTCGGAACGACCGAAGAAAAACGTAATCTCATGAAAATCGAAGCCGGTAAAAAAGTATTTTCAATGTTTACGTATCTGGCTGCCCCTCAAACGTATAATCAGGATACGCAGAATTACTTTTTACGGGCGTTACATGAGTGGGCAGGTTCAAAAATACTCGATGATGATACGTATGTTCCCGAATATTTTCAGGGTAATGAAAATTTTCCTTTACTCGGCCTGAAAACGGGAAAAACTGAATACGGAACTACAAGTAAAAAATTCGGGGATTGTATGTCGGCGCTTGTAAAGTATCTCGATAAAACAAACGGTGGCGACGGTTCGGTCATTAAATCGGCGCTCGACAGAATTGCCGACTCGAAGGACGGGATAACGGCTCTTTTACAGAGCATACCGAAAACCGAGGATGTCTGGTGGCCTGAATTTATACAATCGTATCTTGCAGGGGACGTTTATCCTGTCGATATCGATAAAATCTTTAGTTCGACATCGGGCAGTTATTCCATAAATTCCTCAGCGCAGGAAACAAAAACGTTTTCGAACTCCTACGGCGACCTTTCGGCGAAAATATATAAGATCGATCTCACATACAATGACAGCGATCCCGACAGGGAATTCACTTTCAAAGTCGGAGGCGAGATAAATACGGACTATCTGACTGTCCTGCTCTACAAAAAAGACAACAGCGGAAATATCACATTTTTTGAGAAAGGCACCGAAATTACCATCACCAGCCTTAAGGAGTTCATTGCGCAGGAGACCAACGAACTCTATGCCGTGGTGGTAAACAGCGCCTGCATTGCCCCGTACACAGGCTCCTACACAATATCATTAAATATAACCACCGAAGAGAAAAGCGATTTGCCATCCGCCCCGATTGTCGATCCAAACCTGATATTCGTGACCATTCCCGGCGGATCGTTCGATATGGGTTCGGATGAGGGGTCTACGGTCAATCAGCCGGTTCATCGGGTCAGGCTCGATGGATTCGAAATGACCCAGACTGAAATTACCAACGAACAGTTTGTGTGTTTTCTCAATGCAGCGCTTGCAACCGGCGATATTTTGGTTGAGACGTTTGATGACACCGATAAAACGGTCTATGTGCCCTTTACTCTGAATATGTGGGGAACAAAAAGCGAAAGAATCATAGATCTGTATAACAGTATACAACAAGACAATTTTGGTGACATCAGCTATAGCCCGACATCATATTTCACGGTTCAGGATGGCAAAAACCGGCATCCGGTCAAACGGGTGAGTTGGTATGGTGCGGTAGCATTCGCCGAATACTATGAGTACCGTCTGCCCACAGAAGCGGAATGGGAGTATGCCTGCCGCGCCGGAACCACTACGAAATATTATACCGGTGATGATGACGAAAGTGTTCTCGATGCTGCATGGTGCTGGGATAATACATGGGATGGCGAAAAACGTTCTACCCGGCCTGTAGGGCTTAAAACACCCAATAACTGGGGACTGTATGACATGCATGGAAATGTCCGTGAATGGTGCTATGACCACTATAATCCCCGATATTACGATGAAAGCCCGGAATACAATCCGACAGGGCCTGAAAGCGGCAGTTGGCGTGTCTTGCGGGGTGGCACAGCATCCGGTAGTGGATTAACATCATGGAGCCGTGACTACCAGACACCGGGCACCACAAGTGAATACAACGGATTCAGGATTGTCAGTGATTGAGAAGGGTGTTTTATCGGTTTTTTCGGGAGGAAGTATACATGAAAAGTCAAATAATACGTATTTTTTTCGTTATTCATGGCATTATTGCAGTATTGCTCCCTGTGATAGTTTCAGCCGAAGAAACGCCAAATTACACCTCACGGATTTTTCCCGACCCGAACGGCAAGCTTATTTATATTCCCGACGATTTGGGCAACACCATACCCGACTTTTCCCATGCCGGTTACGAGGGCGGCGGCGTTGCTTTGCCGTATGTGCCGGTAAAAGAAACGCTGTGGCCGGTCGCGGGTGACAACGCACCGCTCATCCAGGCAGCAATCGATCGTGTATCGAGTATGCCGCCTGATGCCGATGGATTCCGCGGAGCAGTACTGTTAAAACAGGGCTACTACAAACTGGAATCACAACTGCATATATCGGCGAGCGGTGTAGTACTGCGGGGCGAGGGTCAGGGAGATACCGGAACAATCCTTTTCGGTTACGGGGTTTTCGATAGCCCCGATAACCGGACGACAGCCAACCTGATCGTTGTCGGAGGTAAAAGCTGCTGGGATGAACAATCCGGATCGGCACAACCAATTACCGATGACTATGTCCCGGTCGGAGCGAACATCTTTCAAATAAAGGATGCAAAAGGTTTCAGAGTCGGCGATACAGTGTTGGTGGTTCGTCACGGCAATCAGGACTGGATAGATGAACTCGGCATGAACCTTGAAAACAAAGAGTGGCGCTGGGATCCGTTTTCCATCAAATTTGACCGTATTATCACCGGAATCGAGGGTAACATAGTAACCATTGATGCTCCCATTGTCTGCGCAATCGAGAATCGGTGGGGCGGCGGTGAGCTGGTAAAATATACTGACAAGGAACGTATCTCTCAGGTCGGCATCGAAAACCTCCGGGGTCTTTCTGACTTTGATGTTAGCGTAAGAACCAAAGAATACGGCAACATCGACCGTCAACCCTACATCGGCGAGGAATATTATTCCGATGAGAAACATTACTGGAATTTTATAGCAATTGACAACACAAAAAACGCATGGATCAGAAACGTCACAGGGCTTCACTTCGCTTATAGTCTGATCGGCGTCGGCGAGGGAACAAAATGGATTACCGTACAGGATTGTAGTTCTCTGGAACCGGTATCGGGCAGATGGGGAGGCAAGCGTTTCACCTACCTGATTCAGGGGCAACTTATACTCATACAGCGATGCTCCTCCGACAAAGGCCGTCACTCGTTCGTCCTGAGCGGACCTCAGGCATGCGGACCGAATGTGTTCCTCGACTGTTCGGTAACCGTCCCCTATTCAAGCAGTGAACCGCACTACAAATTTGTCACCGGAGCCTTGTACGATAACGTAATCGCACCTCTTACAGCGAGGTTCTGGCAGAAAATTGTCATAGGATGGGCAGGAGCAAACTGTGTGTTCTGGAACTGCGAGGGACAGTACCTCATTCAAAAACCTCCCGCCGCTCAGAATTATGCATTCGGCCATATTGGTATCCATGCGACGGTTTTCAATACATACTTTCAGGATCTGACCAAAGAGAACGGTTATATTGAGTCATGGGACAGACATGTCGATCCGCAAAGTCTGTATCTGGAACAGTTGAAGAACAGGCTGGGTGAGGATGCGGTAAAAAATATCGGATATGGTAATAATTCTATGAAAAACCGATGATCAAACAATTATTTTGTCATTGCGAACAAACAAAGCGAGTGAAGTTATCTCATCTTTTAATACTTTTTTTGAAAAGGAAACAACTTAATGGTCGTTTGAATTCTTAGAGATTGCTTCGTCATTTCATTCCTCGCAATGACAGACAACTTGAATCTAAATACCATTCAATTGTATTAAACTCTGAATTTGGTGGGTTAGTTTATAAATATTGACTATATAATAATATTCTTTTTTACAGGAGAGTATATATAACATGATATTACCGAGTATGCGGATAGATGGCAAAGCAGCGCTTATAACTGGCGCAGGCTCCGGTATCGGCAAAGCTATTGCACTTGCGATGGCCGAAGCTGGAGCCGATTGTATTGTTACAGAATTACCCGGAAAAATTGACAGTCTCGGCCAGGTTTGTGAAACAATCAGAGAGACCGGACGAAAAGCCCTGCCGTTCCCGCTGAGTCTTCCCGATTTGGTCAGTATCGATACACTTGTTGAGCAGGCGCATGAAGAGATGGGGCGAATAGATATTCTGGTGAATAATGCCGGAGTCAACATTCCGCGGGATGCGCTGGAACTCACCGAGGCTGACTGGGATAGTGTGCTCGATGTCAACCTTAAGGGTTTGTTCTTTCTTTCCCAGCGTGTAGCAAGAAAGATGGTTAAAAATGGTGGAGGTAAGATCGTGAATATAGCATCCCAGAACGGCGTTGTCGGCTATTACAAACGAGCGGCATACTGTTCGAGCAAAGCCGGAGTTGTGAATCTGACACGTGTCCTGGCAATCGAATGGGCACAGTACAAAATCAATGTCAATGCGGTAGGGCCGACATTTATCCTGACACCGCTGACACAGTCGACGTTCGATGATCCGGCTCTCAGGAAAGACTTACTGAGTCGTATACCTTTGGGAAGGATTGGTCAGCCTGAGGATGTCGTGGGATCTGTGGTATTTCTCGCAAGCCCGGCTGCCGACCTCATAACCGGGCATACGCTGCTTGTGGATGGCGGATGGACAGCGATGTAATGGGAAAAAATTATTGAATTGAAACCATAAAATCATTAACGAAAGGTTCAACATTGTGAAAGCCAGTGAGATATCCGAAGTAACTGTTATCGGAGCCGGAACAATGGGTGCGGGTATAGCGGGTGAATTTGCACGGGCCGGGTGTAACGTACGGCTGATGGACAAAAGCGACGAACAATTGCAGCGAGGCAGAAAAATGCTGGATGCCGCACAGAAATCCCTGATGGATGCAGGTCTTCTCTCAGCGCTGGATGCCCGGCAAGCCCTCGGCCGTATCACAACTCATACTGCTATTGAGGAGGCGTGTAGCGAAACTGACTTTGTTATCGAAGCAGTATTCGAGGATATGGCTCTCAAAAAGAAACTGTTTGGCCTCTTTAATGAAATCTGCCCGGTAAACACTATAATCGTGACGAATTCATCGGGATTGTCGATAACCGAAATGGCTTCGGCGGCAAAACAGTCTGAATTTGTCGCCGGTATGCATTTCTGGAATCCCCCGCATATCATTCCCCTTGTCGAGGTTACTAAAGGAGAAAAAACATCGGATTCGACAGCGAATTTCGTGATCGATATTTGCAACCGAATCGGCAAACGACCGATCCTCGTTAAGCATGACATTCCGGGATTTGTCGGCAACCGCCTTCAGTTTGCGGTACTCCGTGAGGCGCTCCATATCCTTTCCGAAGGTATAGCATCGGCAGAAGATGTCGAAACTGCCATGACTGCCGGGCCGGGACTGCGTTACAGTATTCTCGGACCGCTGCGAACAGCCGATCTGGGTGGGCTTGATGTGTTCCATGCAATCAGCACTTATTTGTTCCCTGAGCTTTGTTCCGACGACAAACCGCCGAAACTACTGACGGAACTGGTACAAAACAAAAATATGGGTGCAAAAACAGGCAAAGGTTTCTTTACTTACTCAGAAACGGATTTACACAGAATCATTTCACAACGAGATACCATACTTCTGAAAATGCTGAAAATTTTAAAAGAACAAGAAGGCAGGTGAACTCATGACAGAACTTTTTTCAGGGACAGGGCCGTTATTTATGAATCCCGATCCCGATGATGCCCGTTCTTTTTTCAAAAAGAAAGAGAAGGCTCTCGTCAACAAGGTAATGCCGGTAAAAGAGGCGGTATCAAAATTCGTAAAAGACGGCGACTATCTGGGTTCGGGAGGATTCGGATCGAACCGTATCGCAACAGCGGCGCTTCACGAAATCCTGCGGCAGAAAAAACGTAACCTCGGCCTTGCGGGACACACAACTACCCATGATTTCCAGATTTTGACGGCAGGAAATATGGACGGCGAAAAGCTGCTTTCCAGAGTTGATGTGGCTTATATTGTCGGACTCGAGGCCCGGGGCCTTTCTCCTCATGCAAGAAGAGTTATGCAAAGCGGAGAGATCGAGATCTGCGAGTGGACAAATTATGCCATTGCATGCCGTTTCCGTGCCGCCGCATCAGGTATTCCGTTTATACCGGCAAGAAACATGCTTGGCACCGATACGTTTTTCCAAAGCGCAGCAAAGGAAATTTTATGTCCGTTCACCGACCGTAAGCTCGTCGCGCTGCCTGCACTGTACCCAGATGTATCGTTGATCCATGTACACGAGAGCGATGTATACGGAAACTGCCGTATCAACGGTATTACAGTTGCCGACGGCGATCTTGCGCGGGCATCGAAAAGGGTCATCATTACCACCGAGAAAATAATAAGCAACGACGATATCCGCAGCAAACCATGGGCAACAATTATACCGTCGTACTGTGTCGATGCGGTGTGTGAAGTCCCGTACGGCTCGTATCCCGGAAACATGCCCGGCGAGTATTTTTCGGATGAGGCGCATCTTGTGGAATGGTTGCGCGCTGAAAATGATGTTGAGAAATTCAGACAATTTCTCGACAAGTACATCTATGATGTTCCCGATTTCGAACATTATCTTGAATTGTGCGGCGGTGTGGAAAAAATAAAGGAACTTCGGGCACAGGAACTTCTGCTACCGCGAAAGGAATAGCTCAATGTCAGATTACAATGCGATTGAATTGATGATATGTGTTGCGGCGCGGCTCCTCGAGGACGGTTCGACAGTCGGTGTGGGGACAGGAGCGCCGTGCGCGGCGGCGATGCTCGCGCAAAGGACAAATGCTCCCAATTTGCTTATTACATTCGAGGCAGGCGGAATCGCTCCTCAGTTGCCCTCGATGCCGATTTCCGTGGGTGATTCCCGTACCTTTTACCGCGGTCTGATGGCGACCAGCATGAGCGATATCCTTGAAACATGCCAGCGCGGTTTGGTGGATTACACATTTCTCGGCGGCGCACAGATCGATGCCTATGGTAACATTAACTCGACGGTGATCGGAGATTATCATAAACCGAAAGTAAGGTTTCCGGGCAGCGGCGGCGCCAATGATTTTGCAAGTTTTTGCTGGCATACTCTGGTAATTACCCAACATGACATCCGCCGGTTTGTGAAAAAACTCGATTTTCTGACTACTCCGGGTTATCTAAACGGTCCGGGCGCCCGTGAAAAAGCCGGGTTACCTGAAAACTCCGGTCCGTTGAAAATCATAACCGATCTGGCTGTTATGGGATTCGATGAAACGACAAAGCGAATGAGAGTGGAGAGCCTGCATTCCGGTGTAACATTCGAAAAAGTACAGGAAAACACCGAATTCGAACTTTTGAAATCGCCGGAAATTACTGATACAGAACCACCGCAGGACGAGGAGTTACGGATTTTAAGGGAAGAGGTCGATCCTTTCAGGTATGTAATTGGGAGATAAATAGAACAAATTAAGGAATCATTATGGGTGAACCAATAATTGTAAGCGGTGTTCGTACTCCTGTCGGTAAGTTCGGCGGCAGTCTAAAAGATATAAGCGCAATCGAACTGGGATCGATAGTCATTGCCGAAGCTCTGAGACGAGCGGGTATACCACCGCACAAAGTAGATGAGGTAATCATGGGCAATGTGCTGCAGGCCGGGCAGGGAATGAATCCGGTGCGACAGGCATCGCTCATGGCAGGTATACCGGTGGAAGTACCCGCCATGACCATCAACAAGGTGTGCGGATCAGGATTAAAAGCGGTCAATCTCGCTGCTCAGGCAATCAGAGCCGGTGATGCTGAAATAGTGGTTGCAGGCGGTATGGAGAATATGAGTCAGGCTCCCTTTCTGTTGAAGGATGCCCGCTGGGGATACCGTCTGGGTAACAATTCACTGGTAGACGGGCTTATTATCGATGGGTTGTGGGAAAAGATGTATGATTACCATATGGGGATCACCGCCGAGAATCTGGCGGGAAAATATAGCATAACCCGTGAGGAACAGGACCAGGTAGCACTATCCAGCCAGCAAAAAGCGGCACGAGCCCAGCGTGACGGCTTATTCATACAGGAAATCGTACCGGTTTCACTGACTCAAAAACGCAGAGAACCGATACTCTTCGATTCCGATGAGCATCTCCGGCCCGATACAACGCTGGAAAAGCTGGCTGCACTTAAACCGGCATTTAAAGATGACGGTACGGTAACTGCTGGGAATTCCTCCGGTATCAATGACGGCGCCGCAGTCCTTGTGTTAGTCTCGGAACGGAAAGCTAAGGATATGGGAATCAGTTCGACAATGGTACGGGTTACCACGTATGGTTCTGCAGGAGTCGATCCGGCATTTATGGGGCTTGGGCCTGTATCTGCGACACAAAAAGCGCTATCAAAAGCTAATATAAACCTTGACGACATAGATCTGATCGAAACCAATGAAGCGTTTGCTGCACAATATATTGCCGTAACGAAAGAATTGGGATGGGATGAAGACAAAGTGAATGTGAACGGCGGCGCTATTGCGCTTGGGCATCCTATTGGTGCCACCGGAGCGATTCTAATGGTAAAATTATTGTTCGAAATGCAAAGGCGGCAATGTAACCGTGGGCTTGTAACATTGTGTATCGGCGGCGGACAGGGAATAACGTCGGTTGTGGAACGATTTGAATAAGAAGGGGCAAACCGTGAAGTCACATTCAATAACGAGAAGAAAATTTCTCAAGCGCTCGATACTCGGTTTGAGCGCCGTTCAACTGAATAGGTGTTCCCGATCACATGATGCTAAAGGCATAAATAAAAACAGACCGAATATCATTTTCATTCTGACCGATGACCAGCGGTGGGATGCAGTCGGTTGTGCGGGCAATCCGATTATTCAGACCCCAAACATGGACAGGCTGGCAGAAAATGGAACATGGTTCGAGCGTGCTTTTATTACCACACCGATATGCGCGGCGAGCCGTGCGAGTTTTTTCACAGGCCTTTATGAAAGAAAACACGGTTATTCGTTTGGAACACCTCCCCTGTCGCGAGCTTGTACGGATATCAGTTATCCCAAATTACTCAAACAGAACGGTTATAGATCAGGATTTTTCGGTAAATTCGGTATCGAGGTTGAAGACGGCGCTGTTGAGAATATGTTTGACGAATATGAAAACCTTTTCCGTGATCCCTATTTCAAAAATGTCGATGGTGTGGAACGTCATCTGACCGATATCATCGGTGACAAAGCAATACAATTTCTTCGTGACAACCCTCAAAATATACCTTTCTGCCTGTCGGTCAGTTTTAATGCGCCGCATGCGGAGGATAACGACCCACGGCAATACATATGGCCGCATGCATGTGATGAGTTGTATAAGGACATAGTGATCCCGCCACCTGATACAGCCGATCCGTCATTTTTCGAAAAATTGCCGGAATATCTTAAAACATCGATGAACAGAGAGCGCTGGAAATGGCGGTTTGATACTCCGGAAAAATATCAGGAGATGGTCAAAGGCTACTATCGCATGATATCCGGTATCGACATGGTTATAGGTCGTCTGACAGAGGAACTGGCACGGTTAAATTTGGACAGTAATACTATTATCGTGCTCATGGGTGACAACGGTTATTTCCTCGGGGAACGTGGATTTGCCGGGAAATGGCTGATGTATGATGATTCGATACGTGTCCCGTTGATCGTTTATGATCCACGTATGCCATCGTCAAAACGGGACCGTGTTCTTAACCAGATGGCGCTGAATGTCGATTTGGCGCCGACCTTTCTTGAATATGCAGGCGTCGAAGTTCCCGCAGCAATGCACGGCGAAAGTCTGGTGCCCCTGCTGAACGGAGAACAGGTTGGTTGGCGTTCGGAGGTTTTTTGCGAACATTTGTGTAAATTATTCCCCACAATACCGCAGAATGAAGGAATCCGTACCGACCGGTGGAAATACCTGCGATACCGTGAATATCCCGATTCCGAAGAACTGTATGATCTTGCTGCCGATCCTCCGGAGGAAATCAATCTTGCAGAAAACAGCCGTTATGTGCAGCAGCTTTCGGAACTCAGGAGACGGTGTGATGAGATGATAGCACAATATTCGAGATAATTCAAAAAGGATTTAAACAACCAATGAAAAAAACCTATTGGGGAATGATTATAACAGCGGTGTTGTACTGTCCCCTTTCCTATGGATTGGAAGGCTCGGATACGAAATCCCTGTGTTGTGATTATCCGGGCGAAATACAAGCCCTATTCGATGCGCTGAATCTGAATTATCCGGGGCTCGAAGATGTAAAAACCGCCGTTGAAAAGAATGATTTATTTACCTCATGTAACGCCCTTGTTTCTTATTACAGAACCGCCGGAACCTGTCCATGGCTGCGTAAAGCACCGGTCAATCAGGGAACGGGCAAGGATACGGACGCCGAAAATATTCTCAAAGACACATTTACCTTCCAGAGTGTAACCGGAACCCAGCCGCGACGAAGCGACGGCGGATTGGACTGGCTGAATCTGGGTCCGAGAAACGATCCGGAATGGGCATACTTTCTCAACCGACACCACATATTCATATCACTCCTCGATGCCTATCAAACAACAGGCAATCCCGATTATTCTGCTCATTTCGATATATTGGTTCGGGACTGGGTTATTGCAAATCCATGCCCGGAAGACAGCGAATGGACGGTCAACTGGCGGGTTCTCGAAGCGGGACTCAGGATGGCGGATTCATGGCCGGAAGTTTTTTACGGATTTCTTCAGGCAGATGAATTCACACCCGCAGGTATCATCCTCATGCTTTCGAGCATTCACGGCCACGCGGATTATCTAAGGAAGTATCACTGGAAACAGCACAATCACGCTGCAATGGAACTCTACGGGCTTGCCAGAGCGGCGCTCTGCTGGCCGGAATTCAGGGAATCGGAGAACTGGCAATCCTATGCATCATCTGAAATGATAAAAGAAATCGAATTCGAGGTATATCCCGATGGTGTGCAGAATGAACTCACAAGCCATTATCACGGGGTTGCCCTCAATAATTTTGAAAAATTTGCCAACCTGTTCGATCGTAACGGGAAACCGGTATCCTCATCATTCAAACAAAAACTCGAAGATATGTACAGTTATATGGCCTACTCGATCCGCCCTGACGGTCATGGTTTGTTGAACAATGACTCCAACCTCGATTTCAATCGGCCGTTAATCGAAAAAACATCACAAAAATATAACCGACCCGACTGGTTGTACATAGTATCGAATGGAAGCGAAGGCACAAAACCTGAGGGATTGCCATCTGCAATTTACCCCTGGGCAGGCCATCTTATCATGAGAAACAGCTGGAATGATGATGCACACTGGGCGTTTTTCGATTTCGGCCCATGGGGATGGTCACATCAGCATGACGACAGATTGCATATATCGGCCACTGCATATGGACGTGACATTCTTGTCGACAGCGGAAGACTCTGGTACAAACCTGATATATGGCGGAGTTGGATTATTTCCTCGCATGCTCATAATGTTATTCTGCTCGATGACATGGGACAAAAAAAGGACGATTTGCTCTCAGCAGAACCATTTAGGTATAATTACGCTTCTTTGTCAAAATTCGATTTCGCCGTAGGCACTTTCGATAAAGGATTTGAGAGTGACCGGTTCAGTGAAGAAGAAGGAAAAGCACAGATAGGAAAACCGAAGCAGGAAAACGGACTGGCAGTTCAACCGGTAACCACAAAACATTCACGGGCTGTGTTATATCTTCGTGGCAAATTCTGGGTAGTTGTCGATCACATTGCTTCGGACAAACCTCATGAAGCCAAAGCGCTATGGCATTTCCACCCTGACTGCACCGTTGCTGTCGAAGGTAATACTGTGGTTTCGACGGACGATGGCAAAGGTAATATCCGTATTCATCCCGTCGGCGATATAAACTGGAATATCGATCTTATCAGGGGCAAGGAAACACCCGATATACAGGGCTGGTACAGCGTACGTTACAACGAAAAAACACCAAATACCGTCGCAATGTACAAAGGCAGCATAGATTCGGTATCGACATTCGCATGGATACTCCTGCCGGACAAAGGCAAAGTTCCGATGCCTGATGTCAGCATACTTCCTGCCCCGGAAGGTTCTGTAAGATTCATGGTTTCAGTCGACGGCGGCAAACCAGTGGAAGTTGCTGTCAGGATGTCGGGAAATAAACCGGTTATTGTATCCGGAGAACTTTTCCTCGATGGCGCCTGCGCGGCGCTGTTACCTGGGGAAAAACCTCTTGTGGCTCTTGGCCGGATACGTGACAAGCAATGGAAAGTTGTAGCACGGCAATTGTTTGAGGATGCAGTGATACGGTAATTATTACTTTTCCCTGTATGAACTCTAATTATTATATTTAACCAAACCATTTTTAAGCAGGGACAGGATATATTCTGTCCCTAAATGCAGTTTTTATTGCATATAAAAAAGATATCATGGTATAAATGGAGAAAATGCAAAATGCGTATCGATTCCATAGACATATATTATATCGCGCTGCCGCTCAAATATCCTTTCAGGACGGCATGCGGCGACGATGTTGTCAATGAGTCGGTACTTGTACGTCTCGGTTCAGAATCATTGTACGGCTGGGGTGAAGCGGCTTCAGGAAGTTATCCTAACTATTCACCGGAATGTGCTTCATGCCAGTTCATTATATCCCGTGACTATATAGCGCCAATTCTCAAGGGCAAAGATATTCGGTCCGGTCGAGAACTTCAGTCGATTTTATCGGATATAAAAGGTAATCAGTTTGCAAAAGCTGCTTTTGATCTGGCCTGGTGGGACCTTCACGCTAAAAAACTTTATAAACCTTTATGGAAAGTATTGAACGGAACCGGTCCTGTTGTCGATTCCGGCGCTGATATAGGTATTCTGGATACTATTGACCGATTAACAGAAACAATTCAGTCGACGGTCGATGACGGGTACAAACGTGTGAAACTGAAATGCCGTCCCGGCTGGGACATCGATGTGGTAGATGCAATTCGGGCAACATTTCCGGATATTACCATGCATATCGACTGCAACAGCGCATATACATTGCAGGATACCGGGATGTTCAAAAAACTTGACCGGTATAATCTCGCCATGATAGAACAGCCGCTGAGTCATGACGACCTTATCGACCATGCGGCACTTCAGACTCAAATCGCTACACCGATCTGTCTCGACGAAAGCATTACCACGCCGGATAAAGCCCGTAAGGCAATTCAGATCGGCGCATGCAGGTGGATCAACATCAAACCCGGCAGAGTGGGTGGCATTACTCCCGCGCTTTCTATTAACGACATCTGCCGGGATGCCGGAATACCGTGCTGGATCGGAGGAATGCTGGAATCGGCAATCGGGGAGCATCATTGTATTGCGCTTGCCACTTTGCCAAATATCAAATATCCTTCGGATATCTTCCCGACCTGCCGGTTTTATGAAAAAGATGTTACCAATCCGCCTTTGTTACATTCAGCACCCTCGCAGTTTGCCGCTTTGCCGGAACCGGGAATCGGAATCGAACCGGATAAAAAACTGCTGGAACGCTTTATTGTGGATCGAATTTCTATCCGAAAGTAATCAGAATATTATCTTCTAATAAAGGATGCAGCATGCTGATTAATAAATCTAAATTGATTACGGCTATTGTAAGAATAGCCAGTATACCGATCGTACTGATGTCAGTTTTTCTTCATACTCAAAATTCAAATGCAGCTGTTCAAGTCGGAATCTGGCAGCGTTTCGAGGCGTCATTCATCAGCAGCAAAGCGTATGAAAATTCCCTTTATGATGTTAAAAAATTTGAGACCATTTTTACATCTCCGACCGGCCGTGTTAAAAAGATCAACGGATTCTGGGACGGAGGGCAGGTATGGAAAATCAGGTTCTGCCCTGACGAGAGAGGTACATGGACATACGAAACAGAGTGTTCGGATGAAAAGAATACAGGACTGCACGGTATCAACGGCACGGTTGAATGTGTTTCCAATAACAGTAAGCTCGATATCTATACCAAAGGCGGCATTATACGTCCCGAAGGCACATACCACCTGACTCATGCGGATGGTACTCCTTTTTTCTGGGCTGCCTGCACAGCATGGAACGGCGCCCTTAAATCGACCGAAAAGGAATGGGATACCTATCTCGAACACCGTGCCAGCCACGGCTACAATGTCATCCAGTTTACAACGACACAATGGCGCGGGTGCGCTGCCAACAGCCTCGGTCAGGTGGCTTTCGAAGGCTCGGAACGAATCCGCATAAATCCGGAATTCTTCCAGCATCTGGACGGAAAAATTAACCGGATAAACGATTACGGCCTTGTTGCTGCCCCGGTTCTTTTGTGGGCGCTGCCATTCGGGGAAGGCAGAGAACTGAGTCCGGGATATTACCTGCCGGACAAGGAAGCGATTCTTCTGGCGAAATACCTTGTCGCACGGTATGGGGGGCACCATATTGTCTGGATTCTTGGCGGTGACGGCAGATATGTTGAAGAATTCGAACAGCGCTGGAAAAATATCGGCCGTGGTGTTTTCGGAGACAAAGAACATCCGGGACTTGTTACGCTGCATCCTCACGGATTATCATGGATAGGTGATGCGTACATTGGGGAGGACTGGCTCGATATCATCGCATACCAGTCAAGCCACAGCGCAGCAAAGGGTACGGTTGAATGGATCAATACAGGCCCGCCCTCGCAACAATGGGATATATTACCTGCACGACCCATAATCAACATGGAACCGCTGTATGAAAATATCGACCCAAAACTGACCGACAATGATGTGCGGCATGCCTGTTACTGGAGCGTTTTTGCCACACCGGTTGCGGGAATCACTTACGGCGCTAACGGTATCTGGTCATGGCTCCGTGAAGGCGAAACTCTTCTGAACCACCGTCATTTCCCGGAAATCCGTACATGGGATAAAAGTCTGGATTTTCCCGGCACTATTCAGGTCGGATATTTAGCCGGATTCATGCGGAAGTACGAATGGTGGCGATTCAGGCCCGCCCCGGAATTACTGGTTAACCAACCGGGCAAGGAAAATTATCAGAACTTCATTTCAGTATTGAAAACCGACACCAACGATATCATTATGGCCTATGTGCCGGTACGGTCAAAGGTCAGCCTGTTCAATACGCTTGAAAACCGTTACACCGGCCAATGGTTTAATCCGGTGACAAACACCTTTTCCGCTGCGTCCATTGATCATAAAAACGGACTGATAGAAACATTGTCACCTGCAGATGGTGATTATGTGCTTGTTTTGGAAAAACAATAGGCATGTTTAACCATCAACGTAAAGTTAGTGAATATTATTGATATGTCACTCTGAGTGAAACGAAGAGTCTCTTGAATATGAAAATATGAGATTCTTCACTTCGTTCAGAATGACATTATATATCGAGAAATTTTTTTATTTACATCA
>JAFGMP010000197.1 GCA_016927495.1 Candidatus Latescibacterota bacterium
ATTTCTAGCCAAAACCCTGAACGCACCGTTACTGTTTGCTCAACGAAGCAATGCAATACGGGAAAACATTATTTTGCTCAAAGAAGAAGGTCTTTCGATAAAAGAAAAGGTAAGAGCACTTGCAGAACTTGTCATGTTCAGCCGGTACGAAAACCTCATAACTCATCATGCACGTGCAATTTTATTTCAGAGTACATATGATGAAAAAGAATTTCTTTCTAGAAATCCCGGAGCAAAAGGAAATACCCGCGTAATTCCGGGAAACATTGGCGAACCGCGGTTCAAAAAAAAACATAGAGGAATAAATCACAGCAATTCATGCCACAAATTATTATTCGTTGGGAATCTGGGATACAGAAAGGGATTACGGTACCTTGTGGATGCCATGAATATTCTCGAAAACCGCGGCATCAGAGAATTAGAGCTTGATATAATAGGACCAGGTGACTGGGATGAATGGAAAAATTCCTTTATAAAAGAAAATACTGCCCATAACATCAGGTTTCACGGCCGGATCAGCGATCCATTCATGTTTCTCGAAACTTCCGATTTATTAGTCGTACCATCAATCTTTGACAGCTTTCCGGACACCGTATTGGAGGCTCTCCATACTGGAACAGCAGTAATCGGTACTCGAGCGGGGGGAATTCCTGATATGCTGCTTCATGACGAGCTGCTTTTTCCCGTACAAAATGCTATGGCTATAGCTGATATAATTGAAAAGTGCACCACTTCGAGTGAGTATTTTCAAAAATTGAAATCATTATGCACTTCCCGGGCATCTGCCTTTTTTTTCGACTGGACACAACACTGGATAGACGCAGCAAGTAGTCTGTAAAAGGATGAACGATTCTGTTGCATGATACAACATTAACATCCCACCAGCTCCTTTAGCCAATTCTTCAATTCGGCTCTCATATCATCCCTTTTGAGCGCATAAAGAATCGATGTTTTTAAAAATTCCAGTTTGTCGCCCAAATCATGACGTATTCCATTGATGCGGCACCCATACATTGCACGATCACGATGAAGAAGCTTCATTGCATCAGTGAGTTGTATTTCACCACCTTTTCCGGGCTGCGTCTGATCAATCGCCTGGAAAATCTCCGGTGGTAAAATATACCGGGACGCAATCACCAGATTAGAAGGTGCCTGCTCAGGTGACGGTTTTTCTACAAGATCGTGGACAAGAAGCACATTCGTGTCGATTTCTTTACCATCGACGACACCGTATTTACTCACCCTGTCCATGGGAACTTCTTCCAGGGCAACGACCAATTCTTCATATCTATCGTATACATCCATTAACTGCCGGGTAACAGGTCGCTGTTCGTTAGTCTCTAAAACTGTATCACCGAGCAACACCGCAAATGGCTCATTACCCACATGATCACGGGCATACCTTATAGCATCACCCAGACCGTTCTGTTCATGCTGCCACACAAAATGTATGTGAACATCATCGGGAATGGATTGGATCAGTGCAAGTTCGACCGTTCTGCCTTTTTCTTTTAGTTGCGCTTCAAGTTCATAATTTCTTGAAAAATGCTCTTCTATGGCCCGCTTGCCGCGGCCAATGATCATCAGAATGTCTTTTATACCGGATTCGATTGCTTCTTGAACAACATACTCTATTGTAGGTGTATCTACTACAGGAAGCATTTCTTTAGGCTGGCTTTTTGTAGCCGGCAAGAACCGGGTGCCGAATCCCGCCGCAGGAATGACTGCCTTTCGTACCATTTCTTCTGTTCCTTCTTCTTAAATAATCTCTGGATTAATAACTGCAGCATTTACTTTATGTAAAGTTGTTCTCAATCGGTCAAGCATTGATGTGTCTTCATATGTACCAATAATGGCTCCGCCGGAACCGGTAAATTTGGCACTGGCGCCGACCGAACGCGCACATTCCACCATTTCCCTGTTTTGCGGGCTGATCGAACAAATTGACGCACGAAGATCAAAATTCGTGTCCATCAACCGGGAAAAACCCTCATACGATTCCGACTCGAACATATCCCTGGCTGCATCTGCAAGATCGGCAAACCGGGACATTGCATCAATGACCTTTTGGTCACCATTCCGGTATCTGTACCGCAGGTCATTATGAACCACTTCGCTGCCTTCGCTTAAGTCCTGTTTATACGCGATGTAGATATTGGGCAATCGTGATGGCTTGAGTGGGACATAATTACCATACCCCTGCCGGTCCATAATCTCCCTGGAAAAATCCATATAGGTTATGCCCTGATAGGCCTGGGCCACCCGATCCTGCAGTCCCGCGCCTATTCCCAGCTCTTCTGTCTCAACCGACAGCACCAGGTTGGCAAACGACGGGTTAGAGATGACAACCTCGTAGTATGAGCACAGAGCCCTCATACACGCGGTAATTATGGCACTGGAGCCGGCAAGGCCTAAATGGGCGGGTATCGAGGAATGGTATCGGATAGAAAAATTCCTGTCATCCAGCCTGATTTCGTTTAGTTCACAATATTCATGAAACTTTTTTAACGCGGCTTTGATAATCCGGATTCCCCCGTAATAGCCATAGCTGTTCACATCATCGGCCAAGGCCCTGAGACTCCCGAATGTGTTGTGGTCCCGTCTTCCAGGAAGTATTTCCAGTTCCGGTGTCTGGTACAGGGTCACGTCCGCCTGGAAATTGGCA
>JAFGMP010000198.1 GCA_016927495.1 Candidatus Latescibacterota bacterium
AACTCACCAACTCAGTTTGCTTCTTCTGATAAAGGTGCAATAGTTTAGCGCAGAGCGCTTACGCCGCCGCCGGTTTTCGCTCTCTTGATTTCCTTTTCAATCATCGATAGGGTTGCCATTGTCGTGTCGCCGGGGAATTCCTGGACAATAGCGCCGTGAGCAGCGCCGTAGTCGACAGCTTCTTCGGTGGTTTTACCCATCATGAGCGCTGCTGCGACACCGTTGCAGAAAGAGTCGCCGCCACCGGTACGGTCGGTGATTTCGACACGCTCGCGAACAACAGCCTGATAGATTTTATCCTCTTTCACATCATAGAGAACTGCGCCCCAGTTGATAAGGTCGGCCGATAAAGCGCTTCTGAGCTGTGTACCGATGATCTTAAGGTTCGGATAATCCTTTGATACGGCGCGCAGTGTATCGGTATATGCGGCCATGAATACTTCCATTGGCTCGTCTTTCCCGACCTTACGGGTTTCATATCCCAGCGCATCGGAGAAATCGCCCTGATTGCCAACGAGAAATTCGGTTTCGCCGACGATTTTTTTGTTGATTTCACGAGCCTTGTCTTTGTTGGGTTCAACTTTTGAACGATAATTCAGATCGAAGGAACGGAACGTGCCGTGCTTGCCAGCCGATTTCATGGCTTCAAGGGCAAAGTCTGCGGTTTTAGGGCCGATAAGCGTGAAAATACCGCCGGTGTGGAACCATCTGACACCCTCAGTAAACAGTGCACCCCAATCAAAATCACCCGGTTTCAGGGCAGTTGCCGCCGCATGGGCACGGTAGTATTCGGTGACCGAGGGAAGGACACCTTTACCTTTCCACGTAAAATTGATGCCGTTATGCAACGATCCCTTTGCATCGGTGGAATGTTCGCCTTTGCCGGAAGTGTTAAACCAGATAATATTGGATGTGTCGACACGGGCCTCGTTAAGTTGTGCCTCGATGTTACGACCAATGCCGTCATCCACAAGAGCGGTTACAATTGCGGTTCTCATACGGAATGCACAAGCAAGTCCTTCGGCAACATTGGTTTCACCGCCGCCATGCCAGATCCGCGCTGTACGGGCACGAGGTGTGGGAACATCACCGGGATCGATACGCATCATAACTTCACCGAGTGATACGGCGTCATATTTTGTCTCTTCGACGGATTTGAATGTAAATGTACTGGCCATTGTGTTTCCTCCTAAAATTCACAATTTTAAAATAATAATGTTGTTGATATATTATTTTACGGTTTATTTGTTGATTTTATTCTAAGATTTGTAAGATAATAAATTTATATTGGAAAATCAAAGGAGTTAACAATATATATTAAGGAACTGTTTATTTTTTTTATTCATTTTTTGCGATAGTCTGCGATAGTCTTAGTTGACTCAGCTTTATAATTGTAGTATCATTCAGGATTAATCAAACATAATGACCGATGATTATACTTATGTAACCATTATATATATTTTATACATGAAAGGTTTTATTGCTCAAATCATATGAGAGTTCTTATTATAGCAAATCCCATAGTCGGTATTAACAGGGATAAACGTGCCGTTATACAAAAGATCGCATCCAGCATCATCGATAAAGGCGGTAATGTGGATATCACATATACCATGAAACCCGGTGTTGGAAATAAACACTCATCCCGTGCCGCGCTTGAGGGATATGATGCGGTTTATGCCGCCGGTGGTGACGGTACCATCAATGATGTCGCTTCAGGCCTTATAAACCGGCCTACTCCACTCGGAATCATCCCGCTCGGAACAGGTAACGGTCTCGCCAGAGCGCTCGGAATACCCTTTGAGACCGACAAACTGCTTGAAATGCTGCTGGCATTCAGAACGACCGCTATCGATGTGGGTAAAATCTCCTCGCGGTTTTTTCTCGCAACTGCGGGTCTGGGTTATGATGCATCAATCGCATATGATTTCAATTTGCAGCAAAAATCCTGGCGTAAACTTCACACATATTTTTTTCTCGCTGTTAAACATTATTTTATGAAAAATTCTGAAAATCTTACACTCATAATAAACGGTAAAGAGATAAAACGCAAAGTGTTTGCTCTTACAGCGACCAATACATCCCAGTACGGCGGGGGCGCCATAATTGCGCCTCAGGCTGATCCCCGGAGCGGAACATTGATTGCGGTATTAATCCCCAAGTTCAACATTTTTCAGGCAATACCGGCTGTAATCAAACTTTTTAACGGCTCGATAAATAAATTTCACGGTATCGAGTATTATGAATTTGAAACAATGAAAATCATACGTGAAAAAGCCGGGTTGTACCATGTGGATGGCGAGGCATTTGAAGACAGCGCCACAACAAATGTAAAAGTTCTTCCCCATTCTCTCAACATTATTACCCCCTGAAGGCTATAATTTGTCTGAATGACATGTATACTGCCAACACCACAGAAAATGCTGCCATTGTGACAGTATTGATCTGCCGCTGATATGATTCTGTGAAAAATTCCTGATATGTAAAATATTGTATTAATTAATTAATAACAAATACTTACGTCTGTTTGTATATGAATTGGCACGGTCATTGCTATTTGGTAATGGGTGAAAATGAAAAAGAACACTACAAACGGAGGTAAGCTAAAATGACGTATGTAAGATTAGTACCGGGAACGGAAACCAGAAGAATTCAGACAACATGGAACCCCGGAGCGGATATAGTTGAGAGCAAAGACGGTTTCGCTCTTACTCTCGATGTACCGGGAATTGCAAAAGAAGCAATAAATGTGAAAGTTCATGAAGGTATTCTGACTGTAAGCGGAACAAGAAAACGTAGCGAAATTGAAGACGAAAAGCTTTTCAGGTATTATGAGAGGCCTGACGGATCATTTTCACGATCATTCAGACTGCCTGACTTTATCGACAGCGATTCGATAAAGGCTTCATACGAAAACGGTGTATTGAAACTTGAAGTACAGAAAAAAGAAGAGGCAAAACCTCATACCATTACAATTAAATAACAATAATAAACTGAACCAATAAATTATTATCACGGAGGTGATTATTATGCTACCTGATCTCTGGAGAAAAAGAAGTGCTTTAAGCGGTCCTACTATGAATGATTTTATCGATCGTTTCTTTTACGGATGGCCGTCATATGATGCAACAACCGATTTATCCTGGACACCAAGGGTGGACATTAACGAAAATGAAAAAGATGTCGTCATCGAAGCGGAACTTCCCGGAATCGAGAAAAAAGATATCAAAGTGGAAGTAAAAGATAATGTACTCACTTTGTCGGGTGAACGTAAACAGGAAAAGAAAACCGAAAATTCCGAAAATTGCTGCATCGAACGGAACTATGGAAAATTCGAGCGCTCGTTCAGCCTCGGTGACATGGTCGAAACCGATAAAGTAAGCGCAGCATACAAAAACGGAGTGCTGACCCTGACGCTTCCGAAGAAGGAACAAGCAATACCCAAAGAAATTACCGTCGAAGTTAAATAACATACAAAATGAGTGACTTCAAGGTAAAAAAGGAGGATTCATCAGTGAATCCTCCTTTTTTATGCGAAAACTCTAACACATAAATAATTATTATGGATTCGGTTATAAAATATTTTTGTTATATTCTCCTCTGTTAAAAATTTGTATGGTTTAACCGGAAACAATTTTGAGTACTTGACATATCCGCTTATTTATCGTATTATCCTGAAAAATGAAAAAGATTTACACTATACTGAAACATTAATAAATGAATCCTATATCAATTAATTATTTGGCGGACAGCAATTATGAATAACCTGAGCGGCCTGGTAGAGTATGTGGAGCCGATAATAACGACAGAAACCAAACCTCAAAAATGTTTGCCCGCATCCGAGGGAGGCTCATATGATGTTATCATTATCGGCGGCGGTCCCGCAGGTATATCGTCGGGTGTTTATGTTGCTCGGAAACAGATCAACACGCTGATTATAACACCGTATCTCGGCGGCCATGCGCTCTGGTCCTCCTGGGTCGAAAAATATCCGGGTTACGATGTAATATCCGGCTGGAATCTGGCAACTCATCTCCGTGAACAACTCGAACAACAGCCTGTCCACATTAAATATAACGACCATGTAACTGCTGTGAGAATCAGTAATACCGAGAGAAAGGTAATAACAAAACTTGGCTCGGAATATACTTTCAAAAGCCTGATTGTAGCCACCGGTAAACGGTCGAAACCGCTCGATGTTCCCGGTGAAAAGAAATTCGCAGGGCGCGGCGTCACCTACTGCACAACCAGCGACGCACCATATTACCGTGATAAGACAGTCTCCGTGATAGGAGGCGGTAATTCTGCGCTTGCAGCGGTAAATGAACTTCTTGCTCTCGGCTGCACTGTGAACCTCGTTCATCATGCACCGTCACTTACAGCAGAC
>JAFGMP010000199.1 GCA_016927495.1 Candidatus Latescibacterota bacterium
ATCGCCATGAACGATGGCCTTCGTTTCGCTATCCGCGAGGGTGGACGGACTATTGGCGCCGGTGTTGTTTCTGAAATTATTGAATAGTGGGAGATCGTGCTGTGGCAGGTCAGAAAATACGAATCAAATTAAAAGCATATGATCATGCATCGCTTGATCATTCGAGTGATGAAATTGTTAGAACGGCGAAGCGTTCAGGCGCCCGGATTTCAGGGCCTGTACCTCTTCCGACCAAACGCACTATCTATACGGTTCTTCGTAGTCCGCATATAGATAAAAAGTCGAGAGAGCAGTTTGAAAGGCGGATTCATAAACGGTTAATTGATATTTATGACTCAAATCCGCAGACTGTTGACTCACTCATGAAACTCGACCTGCCGGCCGGAGTTGATATAGAAATTCAAGTATGATCGATATTTACGAATGCGGGTGACGGTATTTTGTCTGTAAATCGTAAATCGTAAATTATAAGGTGATAAAATGATAGGACTTATTGGAAAAAAAATCGGCATGACCCAGATTTACAAGGAAAACGGAGAGTTATGCCCGGCAACAGCGCTTCAGGTCGGGCCATGTCCGATACTCCAGGTGAAAAATAACGAGGGTAAAGACGGTTACAATGCCGTAAAATTAGGATTTTGGGAGTCAAAGAAACTTTCGAAGCCGTCAAAAGGTATTTCGGCGAAAGCCGGAGTTCCCGGTGTGAAGATTATGCGTGAATTTCGAGTCGATGAAATCAGCGATTATGAAGCTGGAGCTACCCTCACTGCGGAATTATTTTCGGTTGGTGAAAAGGTCATGGTGAGAGGTACGACAAAAGGCCGTGGATTCGCAGGTGTAACGAAGCGTCATGGATTTAAGGGTGGAGATGACACTCATGGTTGCCGTGCAAACAGAATCCCCGGCTCCATAGGTGCTTCGTCCGATCCGTCACGGGTTTTTAAAGGCAAGAAGCTGCCCGGACATTATGGCGCTGTAAATCATACAATCAAAGGTCTTGAGATTCTGATGGTTGATTTGGAAAACAACGTAATCTTTGTGAAGGGCGCTGTTCCGGGACCCGGGAAAAGTGTTGTTTACATAACAAAACAGTGAATTTGATATACATGGTATTGGTTATATGTAGCGGTTTGAATTGAAACAATGAAATAAGGACCGTCTGCAGTCAATCGAAAAAAAGAGATTATAATAATGAAAACAGTAACGGTATATAACAAGGACGGCAGTGAAGCCGGTACTATTGATTTACCCCAGGATATTTTTGGGATAGAGCCTTCGGCGACTGCGATTTACCAGGTTATTAAAGCGCATCTCGCTAACAGGCGTCAGGGAACTGCTTCCACAAAAACACGCAGCGAAGTTAATCTTTCGAAGCAAAAACTGTTTCGTCAGAAAGGTACGGGACGAGCTCGTGCCGGAAGCGCGAATTCACCGGTTTGGGTTGGCGGCGGTGTTGCATTTGGGCCAAAACCCCGTTCATATAACCAAAAAATCAACCGTAAGCTGAAAAAGCTCGCAATGAAGAGTGCGTACAGTATTAAAGCTCAGGAAGACAATATAAAAGTCGTTGAAGATTTTTCGTTTGATGAAATCAAAACCCGTAATATTGCCGAAGTTCTCAAGGCTCTTGGTATCAAAGGCGGGAAAACAATATTTCTATTAAGCGCAAACGATGAAATTCTGCAAAAATCATCACAGAATATACCGGGGCTTAATCTGAAGGTTGCAGAAAATGCCAACACCTATGAATTGATGAATTCGGATGTTTTGCTCCTGGCAAGAACTGCAGTGGATAAAGTTAAAGAGTATTTTGATAATGAAAGTTGATTTGAACGTATAATTGTTAATAACAGAACGTATTTTAAAAAGGGTTTTGTTACATGTCGCAAAAAGATGACATCATACGCAGACCTGTCATTACTGAAAAAGCTACTTGGCAAAAAGAAAAATCAAACAAGTATGTTTTCGAAGTAAGTAAGGACTGTAACAAAATAGAAATCAAATCGGCGATCGAGAGACTTTTCGGCGTTACGGTAAAAAATATTCAGACGTCTACAACGCATGGGAAAATAAGATCGCGCGGCAGATTCAGCGGCAAAAGACCGGATTGGAAACGCGCCATAGTTCAATTGAAAGATGGCGATACAATAGAGTTCTTTGAGGGAGTTTGATAAGCAGGATCAGGTTGATTGTTCCGGAACCATGAATATATATGTTAGCAGTTTAGCATGATCTTTGTGTATACCGGAGTTGATTAACTGTAACCGGCCTAATAAATAGAGGATAGTTATGGGGATTAAGACATATAAACCTGTTACGCCATCTCGTCGTTTTCTGACGACAGCAGATTTTAAAGAAATAACGTGTGAAAAACCGGAAAAATCTCTTTTGTTACCTGTCAGGAAAGCCGCTGGTCGAAACTCGAACGGACGGATAACCGTAAGAAGACGTGGTGGGGGACATAAAAGGTTTTACAGAATTATCGATTACAAACGCAATAAATTTGGGATTTCTGCACGAGTAGATTCGATACAGTACGATCCTAACCGTTCAGCACGTATAGCGCTGCTGGTGTATGCCGATGGTGAAAAACGCTATATTCTTGCGCCGGATGGACTTACAGCAGGTGAAACATTAATGAGCGGACCGGATGCAGAAATCCGTTTCGGAAACTCGCTTCCGCTGGCTAAGATACCTCTCGGTTCCATGGTGCATGCGATTGAGATAAAGCCCGGAAAAGGTGCGCAAGTCGCCAGAAGTGCAGGTTCTTCATGCCAGGTCATGGCACGTGACGGTGGGAAAGTTACGATCAAGCTGCCTTCATCTGAAATGAGAATGTTCAGCGAAAAATGTATGGCGACGATTGGGCAGGTGGGAAATCTCGATCACTCGAACGAAAACTGGGGAAAAGCAGGAAAATCACGCTGGAAAAGCAAACGTCCGAAAGTTCGTGGAGTAGTGATGAACCCGCATGATCATCCTCATGGAGGAGGCGAGGGTCGCACTTCCGGTGGCCGTCACCCTGTGACACCGTGGGGAGTTCCGACAAAAGGATATAAAACCCGTAAGCTCAACAAAGCTTCGGATAAAGTAATTATAAAACGCAGGCAAAAGTAACATAATGGTATAATGATTTCGCTGCACTTTTGGGTTGCTTACGACTGAAATTATACGAAACCATAAATAAAAAAACAGAGGGTCAAGCATGGCGAGGTCGATTAAAAAAGGACCATTTGTAGATAATCATCTGATAAAGAAAATAGCCGATCTCAATAAAAAAGGTGACAAGAAGGTTACCAAAACATGGTCCAGGCGTTCGACTATAACTCCTGATTTTATTGGGCATACGGTAGCTGTGCATAACGGCAATAAGTTTGTTCCGGTTTACATTACGGAAAACATGGTTGGTCATAAACTCGGCGAGTTTGCACCGACCAGGACATATCGTGGCCACGGGGGAAAACTCGTTGAACGCGCCATATCGTTAAAATAAACAAAAAAAGACCGACAGGTTTTGATTATATGAAAACTCAATTTCTGCCGGGAATAAATTACATATAAAAGTATAATTGAGATTTTTAATAGAGTTGTGAAAATATTGCTGTAAGCCAAATGCTAACAGCAGAATGCTCATAAAGGAAACGACACATGGAAGCTGTTGCAAAAGCTCGATATGTAAGAGGTTCTGCCAGAAAAATGAGGCAGGTCATGGATATTGTAAGAGGCAAGAATGTTGAAGATGCTCTGAATATTTTACGGTTTACGCGTAAAAAGAGCGCTCTTGCCCTTGAAAAATTACTGAGAAGCGCCGTTTCAAACGCGATGAATATTTATGGCGATAAGCTTCCTGATCCTCATGATCTCACAATCACCGAGGTAAAATGTGATGATGGCCCCATGCTAAAACGAATTAGTGCGCGTGCTATGGGTAGAGCCTACAGAATCAGGAAACGATCCTGTCATATGAAAATAGTTGTTAGTTCAGAGGAGTCTTGAGTAACAGCATCAATAATATTTAAACACATCGAAGATAATTATGGATTGTGTACAAGACTTAAAAATTGGCTGTGCTTTAATCATAAAACATCACACAATTCATAATTGATATAAGGGGGTTAAAAATTTGGGACAGAAAACTCATCCCGTTGGTTTCAGGCTTGGAATTTCAAAAACATGGAATTCACGCTGGTTCAGCAGCCGTGATTTTGGTGAAAATCTGGAAGAGGATATTGCTCTGAGGCGGTATGTTAAAACACGTCTTAATCGGGCAGGAGTATCCAAAGTCGAAATCGAGCGGCGCACCTCTAACCAGGTTACGGTAAACATTTTTACTGCTCGTCCCGGTATTGTTATCGGACGTAAAGGATTAGAGGTCGATAAGTTAAGGGATGAGCTAAAGCTTCTTACCAAAAAAGATGTATTCATCAATATCGTGGAGATAAAACACCCTGAACTCGAAGCGAAACTGGTCGCCGAAGGTATTGCCCGTCAGTTAGAACAAAGAGTCAGCTTTAGACGTGCCATGAAAAAGGCTGTTACTTCTGCAATGCGTTTGGGCGCCGAAGGTATTCGAGTGAGATGTTCAGGACGTCTCGGCGGCGCCGAAATGGCAAGGAATGAGGGATATCTTGTGGGAAGAGTGCCGCTTCATACACTCAGAGCCGATATTGATTATGCGACTGCAATATCATTTACAACGTACGGGACAATAGGCATTAAAGTTTGGATTTCAAAAGGTGAAGTTCTCGATACGCAGGGAATTTCAAAATAAATGGTATAAATGAACGGACTGGAATTGAGTTTAAGGATTCAAACAAAGAAATAATAAATCGACATTAAGGATACTACATAATGTTAATGCCAAAAAGAGTAAAACATCGTAAAATGCAAAAAGGCCGTATGAGGGGAATTGCCTACAGAGGCCGTGATGTATCTTTCGGTGAATATGGCCTTGCAGCGATGGAGCCGGGGTGGATAACTGACCGGCAGATTGAGGCTGCTCGTGTTGCCATTACCAGACATGTAAGAAGAAGTGGTAAGGTATGGATCCGCATTTTCCCTGCGAAACCGATTACGATTAAACCTGCGGAAACACGAATGGGGAAAGGCAAAGGATCTCCCGATCATTGGGTGGCTCCTGTAAAACCAGGGCGTGTGCTTTTCGAAATGGAAGGCGTTTCGGAAGAAATTGCAAGGGAAGCTATGCGTCTCGCCGGACATAAGCTTGCCATTAAAACAAAGTTTGTTGCGCGTAAGGAATACGGACAGGAATAAACATATACATCAGCATTGGTGAATTATACATATCGAAACAGTGATTGAAACTTTAAAAAAAGTGGAATAAAAGAACAATGAAACCGCATGAGATTCGTGAAAAAACGTTGGAAGAAATAAAAAATGACCTCACAGCAGCCAAAGAAAATTTGAGGACTCTTCGGTTTCAACTGGTTACATCACAGCTTGAAAAGACGTCGCTGATTAAGCAGTCAAAAAAGGAAATAGCCAGACTGGAAACCATCATTAAAGAACATGAACTTGGCAAACACCAGCTTACGGTTTCAAATGTGAAGGTTGGCGTTGAGGGTGAAATATAATGAGTGAAAGAGCAAAAAGAAAAATCAGGTCGGGAATAGTTACAAGCGATATGCGTGACAAAACGATTACGGTTACGATTGAACGTACGTTCCGTCATTCCTTGTATGGACGTGTGGTAAAAAGCAAAAAGAAATTAATTGCCCATGACGAAAAAAATGAGGCAAATAATGGCGATCTTGTTGAGGTAATGGAGACACGGCCTCTTTCGAAAACGAAACGCTGGCGTCTGACGAATATAATCGAACGGGCAAAATAAATTTCACGTATGGTGTATGGATGAGCATTATTGAGTTGTGAAGGTGTAAACACCAAAATAACTAAAATATTCATAACTCATACTTCATAAATCATAGAGGTTATCAAATGATAAAAGAATATACAGTGCTTAATGTTGCGGACAATACAGGTGCACGGCGGGTTATGTGCTTCAGAATACTCGGTGGAACACGCAGGAAGTATGCCTCTGTCGGTGATATTATTGTCTGTTCTGTTAAGGATTCCACTCCGAACGGCCAATTGAAAAAAGGTGATGTGGCCCGTGCGGTCGTCGTGCGCACAAAAAAAGCTCTCAGGAGGAAAGACGGTTCATATATTAAGTTCGATGATAACGCAGCGGTTATTATCGATGCTCAGAAAGAACCGACGGGGACTCGTATCTTTGGGCCGGTTGCAAGAGAACTTCGTGAAAAGCAGTATATGAAAATCATTTCACTTGCGAGCGAAGTAATATAAAAATTCGGTGTATGTTTTCCGGATTGCTGACTGGGTTCGAAAAAATTTAATAAGATGTTAAGTTTTAGATGAAAGTTTCAAACTATTTTGCGATAGTACAATGACGGGGCAATATAATGAGTAAAATTCAAAAAGGTGATCGTGTTATAGTTCTCAGCGGGGAAGACCGGGGCAAGGAAGGTGTTGTGCTTAAGGTAGATCCTGGGAAAAGCCGTGCTATTGTTCAAGGTATCAACTTTGTAAAACGTCACCAGAAGCCTACTCAGACAAATCCTCAGGGTGGTATTGTTGAGAAAGAAGGGCCTGTTCACATGTCAAATCTCATGGTAATAGACCCAAAAACAAACCAGGCCACAAAAACAAGATTGGTTAAGCTTGAAAATGGCCATAAAGTCAGAGTAAGTAAAATATCCGGTGAAATGATCACGGGTTCAGCACAATAGGCATCGAATAAGTAAAAGTTTAAAACAGATGATTACCGGAAATTGTTGACCGGTGAGTTTAGTATCCGAAGTAAAATAAAGGTTGAATGTATGGCACCGAGACTAAAAGAAAAATATGAAAAGGAAATTGCTCCGGCTCTTATGGAAGAATTTAAATACAGGAGCATGATGCAGATTCCGAAACTGACAAAGATTATTGTCAACATGGGTGTCGGAGAAGCGGTTCAGGATATTAAAAATCTTGATGGAGCAGTTGAAGATATCACGATAATAACCGGACAGAAACCGATTTTACGACGTGCCAAAAAATCCATTTCAAATTTCAAGTTAAGGACCGGTATGCCTGTTGGTTGCAAGGTAACATTGCGCAGGGACAGAATGTATGAATTCCTTGACAGGCTTTTGACATTTGCTATCCCGAGAATCAGGGACTTCAGGGGGGTTCCGGGACGTTCTTTCGATGGACATGGTAATTATACGCTTGGAGTAAAAGAGCAGATAATATTCCCTGAGATCGATTACGATAAGATCGACAAGACACGCGGGATGGATATAACGTTTGTCACGACGGCAAAAAAGGACGAGGAAGCAAAAGCGTTATTAAAGACTTTCGGGATGCCGTTCAGGGATTAAGGAAGTACCGAAAAAAGAATAAGTTGATGTGTAGTTGATTTATGAATAATTCATGACATAAAATCATAAATTTCGGGAGGGTTTACTTCTTTGGCAAAAACTTCATTAGTAGTGAAACAAAAGAGGAAACCTAAATTTCAGGTTCGTAAATATAATCGTTGTTTTCGTTGTGGAAGAGCAAGAGCTTACATGCGAGAATACGGAATATGCAGAATTTGTTTTCGCGAGTTGGCCCTGCAGGGGGATATCCCCGGTATTACAAAGGCTAGTTGGTAAGGCGATTCATCGCTTGCATATAAGTTAATCATAAGTGAACGAGGAGCGCTTCAATGGGTATGACTGACCCTATCGCTGATATGCTCACAAGAATTCGGAACGGTTCCAAAGCACGTAAAAAGTGGGTTGATTTACCTGCATCAAAACTGAAAAAAGAGCTTGCAAGAATTCTCGTTGAGGAGCATTTCGTCGATCGTTGTACATATACTGAGGATAACAAACAAGGAATATTGAGAGTTTTTCTCAAATATGGAAAAGATGAGATGCCTATTATTCAGGGCATTACGCGTGTATCTAAACCCGGATTGAGAAGATATTCGCGTGCAAATGAGCTTCCAAGGGTTCTGAACGGTCTCGGAATAGCAATAATCTCTACTTCAAGTGGAGTAATGACAGACCGCGACGCCAGGCAAAAAGGTGTCGGCGGAGAGATAATCTGTTATATCTGGTAAAATAATGTTACGTTTTTTTGATATACATACAATAAACTGTAAGCGATGATGTATATCAAAAATCGTCAGTCGAAAATACAAGGGGTATGCCGTGTCTCGAATTGGCAAACAACCGATACAGATACCAGATGGAGTTACGGTAAATATCACTGACCGTGTATTAACCGCAAAAAGCTCCAAAGGTGAGTTAAAGGTACCATATTCGCAAAATGTGAATGTGTTGAATGATGGAAAGACGATCACAGTATCATTGGTAACTGAGAGTAAGAAGAATAATGCTCTCTGGGGGCTTACCAGGGCTTTAATTTATAATGCTGTGAGGGGTGTCCACAATGAATGGACAAAAGAACTTGAAATTCATGGTGTAGGTTACCGTGCTCAGCTCAAAGGAAAACGCCTTGATCTTCAGCTTGGGAAGTCCCATCCTGTCGAGATTGAACCGCCAAAGGGTATTACTTTTGAAGTTGGTCAGGAAAATATCGCCGGTCAAAATGTGCAGATTGTTCGCATAAAAGGAATCGATAAGCAGCTTGTAGGCGATACGGCAGCAAATATCAGATGTGAGAGGCCGCCTGAACCGTACAAAGGCAAGGGAATACGATACCGTGGTGAATATGTTCGGAGAAAAGCCGGTAAAGCTGCCGGTTAACCCGTAAACGGGTAAACTGTGAAAATGATGTATGGTAATAAGAGTATAAGTTGTCTTTATTATCATACTTCAAACTTCATGATACTTAAACGAGGTAATGATTTCAATGAAGCATGCTCAAAAAATAAAAATGACAGCACGTGAAAAACGGGCGAAACGGGTAAGATCAAAAGTAGTCGGAACAATCGACCGTCCGCGTATGTCAGTATACAGAAGCCTCAATAATGTGTATGTTCAACTTATCGATGACACAAAAGGAGTTACTCTTGTTGGAGTATCTTCTATTGGCACCGAAATTAATGAAAAAGATAAGGGCAAGGTCGGGGTTTCGAAAGTTATCGGTAAAATCGTAGCTGAAAAAGCAAAAGAAAAGGGTATTACACAGGTGGTATTTGACAGGTCGGGCTACCTTTATCATGGCCGTATCAAAGCGGTTGCGGAAGGCGCTCGTGAAGGTGGATTAATATTTTAAGAATAGAATTTTGAGGATGAAGTAGAAATTTAGAGGAATAAGGCTGTTTTTTATCTTTTTCCTTTTATCCTTTATACAAATTAAAAAAGGAGAAGTTACAGCTTGGCAAGAATGCAGACAGAAGAAAGCGAATTACTGGAAAATGTAATTCATATCAACCGTGTTGCAAAAGTTGTAAAAGGCGGACGTCGATTTTCATTCAGTGCGCTTGTGTCTGTAGGAGATGGCAATGGTAAGGTTGGAATTGGCCTTGGAAAAGCTTCGGAAGTATCCGAAGCGATTCGAAAAGGTACGGAAAGCGCCAAAAAGAACATGGTTGCCGTACCGGTCGAAAATGGCACTATTCCGCATATCATTCAGGCAAAGTACTCTGCGGCAAAAGTACTGCTTAAACCTGCGGCGCCAGGAACTGGACTTATTGCAGGTGGTACGGTGCGGGCTGTTTTGGAGCCTGCAGGAATAACCAATATTTTGGCAAAATCGCTTGGATCTCCGAATCCACATAATGTAGTGAAGGCGACCATGAAGGGTTTACTGGAACTGCGAGATGTATATGACGTATCCAAATTACGCGATCTGCCGGTCAACAAGATTCGTTAAATAGTGCTCACGGCTTTCAGCAATTTCTTCAGTTTTTTCAATGACGGAAGGCTGATTGCTGATTACCGGAAGGAATTGTGATGGGTAAACTCGAAATAAAACAAGTTCGTTCGGCTATCGGTAGAAAATATGATCAGAGAAAAACACTGGTTGCGCTTGGTATTACCAAACTTGGCCATGTTGTTACTCATGAGGATACACCTCAGATAAAAGGTATGATCGACAAGATTAGCCATCTTCTTGAAGTTAAAGAAATCAATTGACGTACACGATATGAAGATAGAATTGTAAACTATAAACGGGTTATACAGGTTAGCATATGAAATTAAATGAGTTAAAGGTTCCCGTAAAAGCCACCGTGAAACCTACAAAACGCCGTGGGATTGGAAGTGCGACCGGTCAGGGTGGTACAGCCGGAAAGGGGCATAAGGGTCAAAAAGCCCGCTCCGGTGGCGGAGTCAGACGTGGATTCGAGGGTGGGCAGATGCCGCTCATACGCAGATTACCGAAGAAAGGTTTTTTCAACCTTTTCCGCACACGGTTCGAGATTGTCAATATCTCTGACATTGTAAGAAAAGAACTTGAGGGTGAAATAAACCCTGATGTGCTAAAATCGGCAGGACTTATAAAAAAAACCGATAGAAAAATAAAAATTTTAGGTAATGGACAACTTGAGAAGGCATTGACAATCAAAGCCCATGCGTTCAGCAGATCAGCGAAAGAAAAGATCGAGAACGCCGGCGGAACGATCGAGGTAATGTAACGTGGTGGGATCAATTCAAAGTCTGTACAAGATACCGGATCTTAGAAAACGTATTACGTTTGTTCTGCTCATGTGTATCGTTTACCGATTAGGCGGTATTATTCCGATTCCGGGTATCAACGCTCAGGCGCTGGTGGCGTACATGAGCGGACTAAATAATTCACTGCTGGGAATGTATGATATGTTCGTAGGGGGATCATTCACAAAAATGACCATTTTTGCCCTCGGTATCATGCCGTACATTTCGGCTTCGATTATCATTCAGCTTCTCGGCTCTGTTGTACCGTATTTTCAGCGGTTATCAAAAGAAGGTGAGGAAGGCCGAAAAAAAATCACTCAGTATACGCGTTATGGCACGGTATTTCTTTCTGCTGCGCAAGCATTCGGAATTGCAAAATGGCTTGAAAGGCTTGAGCCTGTAAGCGGTGTACCGATTGTAAGTTCTCCGGGTTTCGGATTTACTTTGCTTGTAATGATTACGGTTGTTTCCGGCACGGTATTTCTTATGTGGCTCGGTGAGCAAATGACAGAACACGGTATCGGTAACGGTATATCAATCATTATTTTTATCGGAATTATCGCCAGGTTTCCCTATGCTATGAAAATGCAGGTTACCGAACTGCTGGCTGGTACGATGAATCCTATTGCATTTGTGATTTTTCTCGCATTTCTGGTAATTGTTGTTGCGGCTGTAGTTCTTTTAACGCAGGGGCAGCGAAGAATTCGTGTACAGTATCCAAAAAAAGTTGTGGGACGTAAAATTTATGGCGGACAGTCTACCTATATTCCGCTCAGGGTAAACACTGCTGGTGTTATTCCTATAATCTTTGCCCAGGCGATAATGTTCGTACCTCAGACAGCGGCTACCATGATTCCCTGGGAGTTTTTAAAACAGGTATCGGCATATTTCCAGATGACCCATCCGGTTTACTGGATATTTTATGGATCACTGATTATATTTTTCACCTACTTCTATACAGCTATTGTATTTAACCCGGTTGACCTTGCCGATAATCTTAAAAAGTATGGCGCTGTAATTCCGCAGAAACCACCCGGAAAGAAAACTGCAGAGCATATCGATAAAATTCTTACGAGGATAACGCTTCCCGGGTCGGTATTCCTTGCTTTGATTGCTATTATGCCGTTTTTCATGATACGTTTCGCACGGGTTAATCCGGAATTTGCGTCATTTTTCGGTGGTACCGGGCTTTTGATCGTTGTGGGAGTTGCGCTTGATACCCTGCAACAGATCGAGGCTAAAATGGTTGAGCGTCATTATGAGGGTCTGCTTAAAGGCGCTAAAGTTAGGGGACGGCGGTAATAACGGTACATTGATTTCAGGGTGTATTCGGGAACTTGTGGAATCAAAAAATGTATAAATCTCAATGTGTTTAAATTAAAGCTAAAAAAGGTAGAGATTCTAAAGTGAAAATTGTACTCCTTGGCGGGCCGGGTGCAGGAAAAGGTACCCAGGCGGCGAAATTAAAGAATCATTTCGGAATACCACATGTGTCAACAGGTGAAATCCTTCGTGAAGCCCGGTCATCCGGTACTGAATTAGGGAAAAAAGCTGCCGAATACATGGATGCGGGAAAACTTCTTCCTGATGAGATAATTCTTGGAATTGTTGACGAACGCCTGGGGATGCCGGATATGTCAAAAGGTTTTTTATTCGATGGTTTTCCAAGGACGATACCTCAGGCTGAAGGACTTGATAAACTCCTTCATGACCGTGACAGTTCACTTGACGCTGTAGTATCCATAGATGTTCCCGACGAAATGGTTGTCGATCGTTTGCTTAAAAGGGCTGAAATTGAAGGTCGTGCCGACGATAACCGTGAGACTATCAAGGAGCGTCTCAGGGTTTATTATGCGCAGACAGAACCGCTTAAGTCTTATTATACCGGTCATGGGATTCTCAAATCAATACATGGTGTTGGTGCTGTTGATGAGATTTTTGAAAGAATAATAACTGTTCTTCGATAAGATGAACGTCCGGTTTATAGCTGTTGATTTATAGAGATAATGATAAAAAACAATATTTGATGAATAATTTTTTTATCTGATAGTCAGGTTCTGAAAGTATAAAGGTATGATTCAGATACGTTCTGAAGATGAAATAGATAAGATGCGAACTTCGTGCCGTATTGCGGCCGAGGCGATGGAAATAGCACGGTATGAAGTCAAACCTGGTATAACAACCGGAAAAATAGCAGAAAAGGTACAATCTTTTATTGAAAAAAAAGGTGCAAAACCTGCATTTCTCGGTTATAACGGTTATCCGGGCGCCATTTGTGTTTCGGTAAATGAAGAAGTGGTTCATGGAATTCCCGGCAACCGGGTGCTTGAGGAGGGTGACCTTATCAAGCTTGATATAGGCACATATCTCGATGGTTTTTTTGGTGATATGGCCAGGTCTTATCCGGTTGGGAAAATTTCTGAAGATATTAAAGCATTAATTGAAACAACGCGTGAGGCTTTTTACGAAGGAGTTGGTCAGGCTGTATCGGGGAATCATGTAGGTGATATTGGTTACGCTGTACAGCACTACGCTGAAGAACGGGGTTATGGAGTAGTAAGAGCTCTGGTCGGTCATGGTATCGGCAGGAATCTCCATGAAGATCCACAGGTACCGAATTTTGGCGTGAAAGGTTCTGGTCAGCGACTTAAATCTGGTATGATTCTGGCCATTGAACCGATGATCAATATGGGCGATTGGGAAGTTGATGTCCTGAGTGATGACTGGACAATGGTGACTTCTGATGGGAAAATGTCCGCGCATTATGAAAATACTTGTGTAATCCGTGAAGGATACGCTGAAATTTTGACATTATTAAGTGGGGAGGAAGCATGGCAAAAGACGACACAATAACTGCTGATGGTGTTGTTGTTGAGTCTCTGCCTAATGCTATGTTCCGGGTAAAACTGGAAAACGAGCATGTTATTTTGGCTCATATATCCGGCAAGATGAGAATGCATTTTATTAAGATATTGCCGGGTGACAGAGTGACGGTTGAGCTTTCTGTTTATGATTTATCAAGAGGTCGAATTACCTACCGGCATAAATAAGGTAATGTAATTACCGATATCATTGATGTCATGAAATTATAAATGGTTTTAATACTGAACACATAATTGAAAATTAAAAAATATACAAAGAACATTAAAAATCGGAAAAACGATTATGAAAGTAAAAGCATCAGTAAAAAAGCGTTGTAATCTATGCAAACTCGTGAAACGTAAAGGAGTTTTACGTGTAATCTGCATAAATCCCCGTCACAAACAGAGACAGGGATAATAAATAAAGTGCGATGCCTGAAGGATGGAGTTAG
>JAFGMP010000023.1 GCA_016927495.1 Candidatus Latescibacterota bacterium
AGTAGTAAAATTTACTTTTTAACTTTTCTTTTAACGCTCCATACCCCAAAATAGGTTCATTAAAGAAAATACTTTAGATAAAATGTTATTCGTTATTGTAAATACTTTTTGCTTCGTGTTGTCTGCAATTCATTTTCGGGAATACGTTTTTCGATGAAATTAAGTGAAAGGCCTATAATTTCACGGGCTTCATCGGGTGTTGTCGTACCAATGGTTACCATATCGCATGAGCGAATAGTGTTCCACACAAATGCAAGACCGACAGGAGGCAAAAGTTTGCCTGCAGCGAGAGGTTTGATAGTCATAACCGGTTTTTTGGCTTCCCGGATAACACGCATAATCCAGTCGGCCTCGACTTGCATAAGAAATCCGGCAGCATTATATATCTGAATATATGTTTCAACATCAGCATTTGTTTTATCGGCAAAAACAACTGTCTCCGGCATATGTGTCGATAATCCGGGAATCATGCCACGGTCTCGAATCATTTTCGAATATCGGTCGATGTCACGGATAATCCCATGCATTCGATCAACAAGAGCATCGGTCATAGCCTGATGCGGTAAACAGAATGTGGCACCTGCCTTCTTCATCTCATCGAATACACGCTCAGGTTCCTTTTCGGGCGGACCTCCGGGCAAAATACTGAAAGTGGGCGTCCATACCCTGATTATATTCCTGCCGGTTCGCTGCTGTGCATCCTCAATTGCCTCCGGCAGCGGGGAGATCGGCAGTCCCATAATCGTATCGATCCCATGTTCGAGAAATACAGTCAGGATATCGGCAATGTTCTCACGGGTTTGAAAAGATTTGATAAAACCATCCTTTGCAGCGCTTGTATGCGACCAGCCCAAAAACCAGTTGATCCCGATAATAAGCCGCGACAGTGACACACCGCCCACTGTAGTACGGGGAAATTCAGACATATGTGCTCCTTCACCAAAAATATTTTTAATTTTTATACTCTAATTATTATTCTTTACCTGCAAGCTTTCGTAATCCATCGGCAAAATACCGGTAATTATCCCATGAAACATTATCGGGTATGCTGTGATCGGTTTCCGGTATATATCTGCCACTCAGCACTACAGGCCGAATCCGTTTTAGTTCATTGTCGATTGCTTCCCTGCCTTCTGCCAGTACGCGTTTGTCGATTCCACCCATTAGCGCAAGCTTTGGGTGTCTTCTTCGAACTTCGTTCACATCGCATCCGGCTGCCACCTCGAACGGCCACATATAATTGACTCCTGTATTTGTCATCGGTTCGATCAGTTCATAGGGATTGCCGTCGGTATCGACAGAAAATAGCGGTATGCTGTGCTTTACGGCAAACTCGCTTAAACGGCGGTAATGCGGTGCAAAAAAGTCCTGCCACATGGCCGGAGAAAGAAGCGGACCCTGACGGCCGCAAAGGTCTTCGAACATGTGCAGGATATCGACACGTGTTTTTGAAACTACCCGCTCAAATAAAGTAAGCCATAGATTGGTCAGGTGCCCGAGAATGTCACGGATAAGGTCAGGCATGGTATAAAAACCGATTAGCATATCCTCATCACCGAGAAGCCAGCGAAGGCAACCAAATAAGCCGACATCGGGATAATATCCTATATGCACAGGTATGCCATCTGAAGCATATCTGTCACAAGTCTCTTCCCAGCCCTGCGGAAAACGTCCGGGATGGCCAGGATCAAGATACATGTCACGGAATACCTCCCAGTCGTTCCTGTTTTTCACCGGAAATTCAATAAATTCGGACATGGACTCACCATGCTTAAAATCACGTCGCTTAACACCCCAGCTATCGAAATGCACAACAAATTCCGCGTCTTCCTTCAAAATACGTTCGAGGTTTGGGTAAGGGCCATACTTTACCGGCACAACAGTTGGCCGTGGGTCGGTATCGAACAGGTCGCGATGATTTTCAACATTTGGCATACCCTCACGAATCCAGCGTTCCCTCGTAGTTTTCCAGGGACTCCACAGCAGCCAGTACGGCGGCCTATCAACATCCTGACCGGTCAGGCAGCGAATATAACGTTCACGATGGGTCATAATGTAGCTCAAAAATAAATTGTGAAAATTTAAATACGACATGAATATTTAACTAAAATAAGATATAACGGATGTAATCCAAATATATTCCTTTAGAAAGACAAAAATTACCTGTAACAAATTTTATATGTCAAAATACCGCCCCACATTTTAAAAAATTTACACTATAAAAAAGCTGCATGATTAAAGAATAATAATCTTTCACATGTCATTGTGAGGAATGAAATGACGAAGCAATCTCATCGAATGAAATCATTTTATAATTTTGCAATTAACCGCTCGGACTTTATTAATCTTTGTAGTGTAATATTTTAAGAAAAAGCTTGACAAATTTTAAACTATGTATTATATAGTAATATGATATCAATATGATATCAATATGATATCTAATATATATCATCCTTTCACTTATTTTTTAGGAGGCTGTTATGACTTCGGAAAAAACGCAAGCCCAGTTTGACGGTTGGGCTGTTCTTGGCGTTATCCTGTTACTCGTTATTTGCTGTATAGGAGGATTGAAAGTCTTCAGAAGTCCCGGAGCTATTGTTTCATTTGTTGGCCTTTTTATCTTTGACATTTTTTTAACAGCCGGGTTTTTTACGGTTGAACCAAACGAAGGTATTGTATTATTGTTATTCGGTAAATACAAAGGAACAGAGAAAAAAACCGGATTTCGTTGGGCAAATCCGCTGTACCGAAAAAAAAAGATTTCGTTACGGGTACGTAATTTCGACAGCGATAAACTGAAAGTGAACGATAAAAAAGGAAATCCTATAGAAATATCGGCTGTTGTAGTATGGCGTGTAAAAGATACGGCGATGGCGGTATTCGAAGTGGATGATTTCCTGAACTATGTGCATATTCAGTCCGAATCGGCACTACGTCACTGTGCAACGATCTATCCGTACGACACATACGAGACTGAGGATGAAATCAGTCTGCGGTCATCGATCGATGAAGTTTCGGAAGCACTCAAAATCGAAATCCAGGATCGTACCGCTGCTGCGGGTGTTGAAATTATCGAAGCCCGTATCAATCACCTTTCGTACGCAACCGAAATTGCACAGGCGATGCTTCGCAGGCAACAGGCGGAAGCGATCATAGCTGCCCGTCAAAAAATAGTCGAAGGTGCGGTCGGTATGGTTGAAATCGCGCTCGATCGACTTCAGAAAAATAACGTGGTTGAATTCGATGAAGAACGTAAAGCCAATATGGTAAGCAATCTGATGTGTGTGTTGTGTTCCGAGGAAGCCACCCAACCGATAATTAACACAGGCTCTTTATATTAGATATAATTTCATGACTGAGACAACAAACAAAAAGAAATCGATACTTCTTCGCATCGACCCGGAACTCTGGAACGAACTCAACCAATGGGCAAACGATGAACTCCGAAGCCTGAATGGCCAGATCGAATTTATTCTCCGGGAATCGGTGCGCAGACGGAGGAAAGGAAAACTAAAATCTGAAAACGGTGGTGAAATACAATAATTTGAATTCCGGGAGTGAAATTATCGGCCCAAAAACATAAAATATCAGTCGCAGATACATAAGGATGAACATAATAAAAAAACTTGATAATGTTGTCTGTCCTTCTGATACAAATCTGAAATGTTACATATCAGGTTCTATCACCCTTCGAAAACAGGAGCGACACACCAACCAGAACCACACAGGCAACCGGATACCACCAGAAAAAGCTTACATTAAGAACCTGCAGGCCGATTACTGCTGCTATGGAAAAAACAGTACCGGTTACGATGCCTGTCCAGTTTCCTTTGCCGAAGAGCGCCAATAATGCAATACCGAGCAGGGAACCGTAAACATAACCCGGAACTTTCAGACCGAGTTTGAGCAGTCCCTCGCTGGACAGCGAATGAAAGAAGAACGCCAGAGCGGACAGGATGATTGCCCAGAGAATCACCGAAATCCGTGAAGCTTTCAGGTAATGCTGTTCGGTTGCATCTTTCCTGAAATAGGACCGGTATATACCTGAAATCGAAGTCTGCGAAAGCGCTGCAAGAGCCGAATCAAGCGTGGAAATTCCCGCGGCAAAGAGCGCCGCAATTATTAATCCCGATATTCCAGGAGGAATTTCCGTAACAATAAAATACGGGAAAATTCTGTCGGCCTCACGAGCCATAAGCTGCGCGGTTTCGGCTGGCAGAGGATTGATATGATAGAATGCCACAAGCCCGAGCCCGACTGTGAGCATAAGATAATTCAGAGACACACCCGTAGCGGCGAGAAGGAGGGATTTTTGTGCGTCACGGGCGCTTTTACAGCACATAAGCCTTTGCGTGCTGACCTGGTCAATGGCATTTTGGCCGAGTTGGAATATGGAACAACCGAAAAGACCTACCCACAACGTATATGTTTTACGGGGATCGAGTGACAAATCGATAATTACAAGCTTTGCCTTTTCATCGGCAATTTCAAGAATCTCTCTTATTCCACCGGAGAAAATGTTACAAATCCACAACAGCGAAAATAAAGCTCCCGACGTGAAGACGCAAAATTGAACCACATCAGTCCAAATGACCGTCGTTATACCGCCCATGAGTGTCCAGATCATGGAAAAAACACCGATTATCATAACGCATACACCAAGATTCAGGCCTGTAACCACGCTCAGTACCAAAGCTGTCGAAAGCAATCGGACACCCTGACTCATAACAGCACCCAGCATAAATAAAAACCGTGCAAGCTGAGCAACTCTCGGCTCAATTCTGTTACCCATAAAATCATACGGGCTATAAATTTCCTCTTTGTAATATGCTTTAATGAAAATCAGGGCCATTAAAAAATTACCAAGAATAAATCCGAAAGTCATCTGAAGGTAAGAAAGATCACCGCCATCCATGAATACGGCTGCGGGGACTGAAATAAATGTCAATGCGCTTGCCTGTGTTGCAACAATCGATCCACCGACTGCCCACCACGGCATTTTCCTCCCGCCGAGAAAGAATCCCCGTATACTGGAGGTATCACCCCGTGACAAATGCCCGAAGAGTGTAGTCCCCGCCAGAAAAAATATCAAAATGCTCCAGTTCAGCCATCCGAATGAAGTAATTGTCTGTTCCATTGTGTTCCGATATTATGTAATGTGACTGTTCCTGTTGATTGTCCTGATGATATAAAAGTGTCCGTACAAGGTAATGCAATTTTTTTTTAACACATATATTTTTTTAGAAATTGAAATGCCTGTTCTTTTTTTTTTCTTGTATTTGATTGTTTATCAACGCAATTTATCTGTAATGTTTTTAAAATAGCCAAACTGCCATCGGAACTATGAATTCATATCTAAATGTAACTTACTTTTTTGAATGCCCAAAAAAGGTAACAAAAAAAGACACCCTCATGAAAAGCTTTAATCCTCGTTCACATTTTTTTTCGGGAAAAGCAGAACTCACCTCCTTCACTCTGTTTCGGAGGTTCAAACATGCTTCGTTTCTTTTTCCGTAAAAACAACGATCACTCGGAGCTTTTCAATAGGGAAAACCGATAGCTAATAATGCGGTATAAATTCACCCTTCAAAATGCCCTGTGAGACGACAGATGCGAGCGTTAAAAAACGCAGTTGAACGCAAAGCGGAATGTGCGTTTCAGCGAGCAGACAAGTCGAACAGGATACAGTATTTTGTCGGGTGAATGGTCTTTTCTTTTTCCATATTTTCTTTTTGATCCGGAAAAAAGAAAATATGGTCGCGTGAAACGCAAATTTTATAATGTTTTTTTATAAATTATTAAAAACAGCTTCTCATCCATTTATAGGGTGTACTATAAAAGATACTACTGAGGAAAATAATCAAGAATATATTGATAGAGGGTATATAACTAATATTAATTTCTCAAAGGATTAAATTTGTCACTCTACAACCTCATCTCATTCTGCGGCATATTCATTCTGATGTTCATCGCCTGGTTGTTTTCATCAGATAAACGAAAGGTTAACTGGCAACTTATCTTTTGGGGAATCAGCCTGCAAATGTTGTTCGCTCTGGTTATATTCGTATTTCCTCCGGGCGCCAGTCTCTTTCTCTGGATTAACGATATTGCGGTTAAAATCATGGGGTCTGCAATGGCAGGGGCGGAATTCGTTTTCGGTCCGCTTGCACTGCCGCCCGGTATAGATGGATCGCTGGGATTTATTCTTGCATTTCAGGGACTGCCCACTATCATTTTCTTTTCGGCGCTTATGTCGATATTCTATTATTACGGCATTATGCAGCGAATCATCACTTTTTTCGCCAGGATTTTCACTCGTCTGATGAAGGTTTCGGGTGCTGAATCGCTCTGTACCGCATCGAACATTTTTGTCGGCGTTGAATCTTCCCTGACGATTAGACCGTATCTGGAAAACATGACCCAATCCGAACTTGCCACAATTCTTACGGCGGGAATGGCAACCGTAGCATCCAATGTGCTCGCCCTGTATGTTTTCAGCCTAAAATCCCAGTTTCCAACTATTGCGGCACATCTTATTTCCGCATCATTCCTGTCTGCTCCTGCAGCGCTCATAATGTCAAAACTCATCGTACCCGAAACAGGCACGCCGGTAACACTCGGGCAAAATATTGAACTCCATTACACACGTGAAAACAACGTAATCGAATCGGTAATAAACGGCGCCAATTCGGCTGTCAGACTTATAGTCGGGATTGTTGCCCTGCTTATCGCCGTACTTGGCCTTGTGGCGCTCACAGATACGATTGTCGTCGGTCTGGGCGGGAAAGTAAATGCACTGTTTGGTCTCGGCATCGACTGGTCGTTCAAAAGCCTTCTCGGGTATGTTTTTTACCCTATCGCATTAATTCTCGGAATACCGCCCACAGATGCGCTTGCCATAGCAAAAATTATCGGAGAACGGATTATCGTAACTGAAGTCACTGCTTATCAGGATCTTGCCGCTGCCATGGAAGTAGGTACGTTCAAAAGCAACCGTTCACCTGTTATTTGCTCGTATGCCCTCTGTGGATTTGCCCATATCGCTTCAGCAGCAATATTTATAGGAGGCATATCGGCAGTTGCCCCGAAAACGACAAACACCCTGAGCAGAATCGGTATAAAAGCCCTTATTGCAGCAACACTCGCATGCCTCATGACCGGTTGTGTTGCGGGAACATTTTTTTCCGAAAGTTCCTTACTGTTTCGGTGATGAAAATTATTATACAACCGGGCATCGAATATTCAGTCTATGAAAGCAGTTAACGCAATATTAAAATATATTATATAGTTTTCAATTGATTAAAACAGTAAGTTAAATATCAACAAATTACGGAGAATTATTATGGAGATTACCTGTTTCGGCGCTTGTGGAGAAGTAACCGGATCCTGTCATCGTGTTAAAGTGAACAGAAGCAATATTCTGCTGGATTGCGGAATGTTCCAGGGTAGACGGAAAGAAGCCGATGAAAAGAATCAAACCATTTCATTCGACCCTCAAAGTATTCTCAATGTAATCCTGTCACATGCCCATATCGATCATTCGGGAAGGCTTCCGTTTCTCAGTTCCAAAGGATTTACAGGTTCGATTATCACCCACCGTGCCACCGAAGATGCATGTAAATTCATGTTGAAAGACAGTGCCCATATTCAGGAATCCGATGCGGAATATCTCAATTATAAAACAACCCGTGCATTTCTTTCGAACCAGATAACTTCAAAAAAGAATAAAAAAAACATTTCCAAACAGGAAATGGCATCGATAAAAACACTCCTTAAAAAAGATAAATGGTACCTCAACAAAGAAAAAATCTGGGAGGTAATGGAAACCAACAATCTTCCTATGATCACTCCATTATACACAATGGAAGATGCCGAAGATTGTCTCAAACTATTTCAAGGTTATCCATATGGAACAACAGTTGAAGTCGGCAAAAATCTATCATGCACTCTATATGATGCAGGCCATATTCTCGGTTCGGCAATAACCATTCTGGAAGCGAACTCAAACGGTTCCCGAACTACCATTGGATTTAGTGGCGATCTGGGTCGGTTTGATGTTCCTATTTTACGTGATCCGACACTTGATTTTCCCGCCGAACATCGCAAACTCGATCTGCTCATGCTTGAAAGCACCTACGGCAATCGTCTCCATGAACCTTCGGAGGATATGGAAGCCAAACTATCTGAGGTCATAACAAAAACCATTAATCGCGGCGGATCGGTAGTGATCCCTTCGTTTGCCATGGAGCGAACACAAACGCTGGTATATATGCTTCATGAGTTGTACAATAAAAACAAAATTCCGCATATTCCGGTATACATCGACAGCCCTCTGGCTTTAAACCTTACCGAAGTGTTCGGGGAACATCCTGAATGTTACGACCGTGAAACCCATAAAAGTTTTTTGGAGAATAACGAAAATCCGTTCAGTTTTAAAACATTGAACTATATACAATCTGTCGAAGAATCCATGATGCTCAACCGCAACCAGAATCCTCATATTGTGATTTCAGCTTCGGGAATGTGTGAATCGGGTCGAATACTTCATCATCTTCGTTTCAGAATTCACAACAAAAAAAATACCATCCTGTTTGTAGGATATCAGGCGGCAAACACATTGGGACGCCGTATCATCGAACTGGCAGCGGAATATAAAAATCAAAAGGGTAACGCACCTCTGGTCAGGTTTATGAACAAAGAGTATCCGCTAAATGCCGAAGTCGTAGAACTTAACGGTTTCAGCGGTCACGCCGACCGTGATGAAATAATCAGGTTTTTGACCAAATCCAATCTTTCAATTGACCGTATAGCGCTGGTTCACGGCGAGGAAGAAGCGACACAAACGCTTGCAGACAACCTTAAGGGTCTCGGTATGAATGTATTTATTCCCCGGTTAGGTGAATCGTTTAAGGTAAAATAACGAAATATTTGAATTTATCGGAAAATTTGATTCAAAAACATTTACCATGAAGCATATGAAGGAACTGAAGGGAAATGAACAAGGGGGCTTGCCCCCTTGTTTCGGGGAAAATTGTCTGAACTATCAACCTTTCGGATCATGCAGAGCGAAACGAAGGAACTTTTAAAAAATACATATATTATCCTTCATTGTGTTCAGGGTGACACTTTATTGATTCATTGAAAATGATTCGGATGTAGTACCTTTATTTACACTAATTCTAAAATTGTTCCCCCTATCATTTGACAATATGCCCTGCTGTTAATAATAATGGAGATTTTCCAACAAAAAAACTTGTTCCACCAAAAGACTCTTGTTCATCATACATGGAATGATCGGAACTAAATATTCGTCTGGATTTTTCATAATATTTCTTATAGAATTTACATTATACCACCTGAAAAGACTAACCTAAGTTTTAAACTCTTCGGTATCTTTCCCGGAAAGTTTTTCTCTGATCTGTTCAAATTTTTGAACTGTTACCTGAGTATAGAGTCGTTCCCCACAATGAAGGCAGACTTCGGCTTTTACCGTAATTACCGCAGTATTATTTCCACCGCAAATCAGTTTTTATCGCCTTTCTCGATCAATTCTCCACCGCAATCAGGGCATATATTGAACGGTTTCATTTTTTGAAATCCCTTGCCATTTCGCTTAAACCTTTATAATGGCGTATGTGTCAAATATATAAAAAAATAAAAAGAAAACAATAAGGATAAAAATATGTCAAGTAAACAGAATATCCACATCACACTTATTATAGCACTCATTATAGCAGTATTCCATTTTATTTTTCTTATGTACTTCTTCGAACCGGCAATATCCACCATGGATGCGAACGGGTATTTTAATCAGGCAAAGCTGCTGGCAACAAAATTGGCAACTCACTTCGATTCGGAATCGGATGCAGAGTTTATCAGCCCCCACTGGAACCATGCAGGCAATAATCGCTATTTCTCGACCTATCCACCCGGCTTTTCATTCATCGTAGCACCGGTATATCGGATATTAGGCCCGAATACGGCTCTTCTTGTCAATCCCTTTATGGCTTCGCTCTCATTGATCGTGATATTTCTTATATGCAGTATGTGGATCGGCAGATGGTGGGGGCTTTTTGCTGAGGCCTTAATGGCGCTGAATCCTGTTGCGAATGAACATGCCCTTGCCGCCGATTCTCATACATCCGTACTTTTCTTTCTTGTTTGGGCGCTCTGCTTTTTGATTTTATGGGAAAAAAATCGATCCTTTATATTGGCATTTCTTACCGGCTTGTGTCTTGGTATTATTCCTACGATACGGTATCCTGAAGTACTTTTTGCAGGCGCGTTTGGTGTATACCTGCTAGCGAGATCAAAAAACGGCAGAGTCACAAAGATTTCATGGGCAGGTGTTATAACCGGTTTCACATTACCGCTGCTGGCATTGCTGTTGCGTAATCAACTGGCGTTCGGAGCATTCTGGAAAACAGGCTACAGCCTTTTACCGAAAGCTCTGGAGGTAACATTCGGCTGGGTTTACTTCAAAAGAAACGCTCTTGCCTATCTGCAAAATCTCTGCGGAAATGGAATCGGATTTATGCTGGCGTTCGGTCTGTCCGGTATCACTGTTTTGTTTACCGATAAAACGTCAAGAAAACACGGACTCCTCCTTGCGCTGCTCATTTTACCTGTGACCCTGTTATACATGTTTTATTTCTGGCCGGCGGACAGTATGTCACTGCGTTTTCTTCTGCCCACATTTCCCGTATATATTATAGCGGGAGTATGGTTCCTTCAAAACCTCACACAGAACAACAAACTTGCAGCACGGAATGTTTCGGTGGTTTTACTGTGTTTGATGTCAATAATTGGGCTGTCAGGTTCTATCTCTTCAATGATCAGACTTAAACATGTAAATGAACCGCTGGTGAAAATTTCACGGGAACTGAAGAAGCATGTTCAACCGGGTAACATCGTTATAGCGGACGGCAACATTCAAAAAAATCTCGACTATATCGGTTTATGGAATCTTGCAATATTATACTCAGGTAAAAATGGCGGTATGCGACCGTCACGGTTTCTTGAGAAAGGATCACCGCAAGGAGAGAACAGATTTCGGGGTAATCGCGATGATGATTTTTTCGCCCCTGACGGTATCGCAGATCCCATACCGGGTATGATGCCGGGAGGTTCGACCCGTGGCATGTTTAACAATCATACGTATGAATCATTCGAAGAATATGCTGCTGAAATCAGACGTTGGGCGGGTAAAAATGGTAAAGCGTACTTGATTTTGAATAATACTCAGTTCGAATTTTTCAACAGCAACAAAAAAAATGATGATACACTGAAAATTCTCACTTCAATAAACGTATCTCCACCGGAAAATTCCGATGTCCGGGGACTGGTAAATTCCGGGCAACCGATCGGTCCCGGTAATCCTCCGGGCATTGGCTTAAACCTGCCTCCACTGAATGGCAGAATGAACAGAATGCAGCGTAATATGCAGCAAAAATCAGGTGCTATACCGGCTGATGAACCGCTGCTGCTGGTAGAATGGTCGTGGATTACACACTAACTCAATATCATTTCAATAACAACATTTTCCCTGTTCGAGTACTACCACCACAGGTGAGACGACTTATATAAACTCCGGCTGAGTAGTCTGACCCAACCCAGATGAAAGTATGCATTCCGGCATTCAGTGTTCCATTGACCAGTGTATCGACATACTGACCGGTTATACTGTAAATGTCCAGCCGAACATGGCTTTCCTTTACAAGCTCAAACCTGATAGTCGTCGATGGATTGAATGGATTGGGATTATTGGAAAGCAGGTTGAAAGTGATAGGCGCTTCCTCATCGGTTTCAACAGATGTGGATGATAGTCCGAGACTGTGCAAACCGTTATCATCACCTTTCCAGAAAACACCGTCACGGGCCATGGCGTGATAATACGCCGCCTCTGATTCTTCACCGGTGTAGTGTAACCAATTCGTTCCGTCATATTCAAGAGAAAAATATATTACTTTTTCATTGTTATTGTCATACTCATATGCAGTAAACCATATTGTTTTACGGTTTGTATATTCTATCATCGAAAAATGAAATGTATCGATTATCTGAGGCACATCATAAACGGTACATTCACCGTCTGTATAAGAACTCAGACTACCAAACCATGTAAACCACATTGTGTCATTATTATCAATCAGGAATAATGGATCTGAATAAAAAAGCGGATCAAACCTGATGCGTTCATTAGTTATTTTTGACCATGATTCATTTTTATATTTCAGTATACTACCTGCTGCGATCATAAATAAGGACGAGTCTTTCCCGGGCAAAATATTCCTGTATTCATAAACATACAACGTGCTTTCTTCACCTTCAATTTTGATATATTCGCCATACTCATCTAAAGGAACCAGATTCCCTGACCACTTGTCACTATCCCAAAGATACAATGAAGTATATTTATGGGGGCGGTACCCTATCCATACTTTACCATCAGGCGTAACTGCTATATCACCATACACACCGCCTATCGATAAGTACCTATCATTTCTCGTATCAAACCTGCCAACACCATGAGATGTCACACACCATATATACGGGTCGTCATAAAAAATATCGTAAACATTTCCAATATCAAAACTCGACCAGATACCTTCAGACGAATCAGACCGGATACTATCGATGATTCTTTCATTTCCAATTATTACCTGAGGAGTTACTTTTAATGTAAATTCGGCCCTATCGGTTAAATCAACCGGTTCATCATTCACCGTGCCGCTAAAACCGTCGTACAACCAAAATCCTTCTTTATACAAGTTACATTCAGTGATACTGTATTTTCCTGCCACCGCGAACAGTTTTCCATCGGGTGAAACGGACATCGTATCTGACCAGTGGGGCCCGGTATCATCAACTTTTTTCCATTCAATACCATCATATCGTTCTATTGAGCCACCACAACTGTACGTGTTATTTGTCCACACTGATCCGTCATATCCTGTGGTTATAGATTTGTAAATGTTATCCTTGCATTTTACAATTCTCCATGTACCATTTTCATAGCAAAGTATTCTATCAGTATATGCCAACCACACCGAACCGTCCGGTGTAATGTCAAGTCCTGAGAAAGATTCAAGATCATTATCATGTCCTTCAAACTCCGCTTGCCACCAGTTCGAATCATCGAAAACCACAACTCCAACACCTGTAATAGCAGCCCATACATCGCCGTTCGGAGAGCATACAATGTATCTGTCGGTTTTGTAACAAGCATACGGATCGGGATTATCCAGCTCGACATCGAATTGATAATTCGACCATTTTACACCGTCAAAACATCCGACAACACCTCTTGAAGAATACCATACCTTCCCATCATGAGCGATATCCATACCTAATATTGCATTACTTAAAAGTCCATTTTCTATTGTATATTTTGTCCATGATTCGCCGTCGAATACCGATATACCTCCCCCCGTACCAATCCATAATATGCCGTCCTGATCACAGGCAATGGATGTCACAAAATCACTGGCAAGACCGTCTTTTTCCGTAAAATTTGTAAATATAACGCCATTAAAACGGGACAAACCGGAAGTGGTACCAATCCATGCGTTACCATCGTGATCGAAACCATATGCTGTTACATCGTTTCCGATCAGTCCGTTTTCCGTTGTATACTTTACCCAACCTTTATTTTCAGTCTGTGAAGCTGCCAGGTCACTACCAACATTTATATACTGAAGAAAACTTGCAAGAAATGTTACATATAGAAAAATCCTAAATTTCATGATTTAAATCCTCATCCTATCACCTGCAATTTTATACACATTTATAGTATAGTCTTTGTTGAATCTATGGTCAAGACGTTTATTTCTAAGTGTAATTTTTCTTATTAGAACCATGAAAGTAAATAATAAAATCTTTTATTATTGCAGTTGAAAAAGGCAGGATGAATTAAGTATATAGAAATTGGTGGCGAAGATCAATCGTGATGTAAAAAATGAACCGCTGCTGCTTGTAGAATGGTCGGGATTACACATTAACTTATAGTTATTATATCCGTGTTCATCCGTGGCTAATATTTACTTTTTTAAATAATACCTGGTATTACATCATTTTACCTGTATGTTGCCCTCGATACCTAAAATACGGTCGTCCTTGTCCGCTATTTTCGGCAGACCGTTTTCCGGTTTGTCCAGGTAAAAGAATGCCACGGATGACCAGTCATCCGTCCGGTAATAAAAAATGTATTCATGCTCAAATCCCTCGGGAACAGATATATCTTTCAATTCAGGCGTCGGATCCATATCGAGAAGACGGACAAATTTTGTGCCTGCTTCCCCTACAAAAAATATTGAATGCGCCTTGAACGGCACTCCTTTCTTCATAAGAGCATGCGCCGTTTCCCAGTGCGTACAGCCGATCTGCTGCATCGTAACCCGGCAGTCGCTGTGAAAATAAATCGGATCGGGAACATGATACCGGTAGAATGCATGGAGCCCACGTTTGTTATCGGTAATAAGGCATCCCTGGTAACGGCTTTTGAATACCGGCATTCCCCATGCAGCGCCCATGTAGTCCTCGGTTCCGGTTCCCATCAAAGTCGGATGTTCGGTGTCGCCATCGAGATAGACTTTCAAGCCTCCCTCGCCCCACCATCCGATATTATCCGGACGAACAACAACACCGATATGCGTACCCAGATACCTTCCCTCGCCTTTTATTTGCGGTAAAATCTCATAATCTTTCCCAAGCTCTGTCCATCGCTCATGGCGCCAGTATGCATGAAAATAAAGCGCATCTTCCTCTGGTCGGTCAACCAGATAAAAATTCACATCATAGTAAAACTGGATAAACGTTGTCTCGGAGTCATTTACCACGGAGATCCGTGCAGCTTTTTCGAACGGCATTGGTATATAGCAGTTGAAAGCGTTTCCGTTGGGGTTTGAAAAAAGCTCGTTATCGACCGGGACACCCTGACCGAGAATGTGGCAGAAAAAATCACCGAGTGGAGCTGATACCGCAGGAGTAGTGGCATCGTCCCAAAACATCTCGATACGCAGCGACCGGAGCAGTTCCGGACTTCTCGGATTCATGGTCATCCACATGCGATTCACCACTCCCGAGCCGTGCACATCGAGCAGTACTTTGGTTTCTCCCGGTTTAATACTGTCGAACGCGTGCCCTTTGGCTCCTTTGTTTTCCAGACCTGCTTTTCCTTTTTCAGCGGTCGGATTTTCGAAACTCGCCCAGCGTGACTGCTTATTCGGTTGCTTTGTATAGAGGGCGGTACGATCCGAAGAAGTATCGTCATCATCATTGTTTTCAATACATCCTGCAAATGCAAAAACTGCTATCGATAATATCCATGCAATCGATAATTTTATTTTTTGATTATATATCATGAGAATATCCAAATGATCGTGTAGGGACAGCTCCGTCTGCCTGCCCTGATTTTTATTGATTCGTGTCGGTTTTTTTATTTTTTATGCAAACCAGGGACGCTGCCGATTTAAACTGCCGTTAAGAACATCCAGAGCGATATTGACATCGTCGACAATCTGAAAATCATACATGCCCACGCAGATAAAATCCGCGCCGTTTTCAAATGCGTACCGGAAGCCATCAGTCGGCTGTATGGCACCTGCGGCAAGGGTTTTGAAACCGATCCAGGGTTGTTTGAGATTTCTCATAAATTCTGCGGTTTCAACCGGCTCAGTACACCATATATTGTCGTTTTGTTCAGTCGGGCCGGCTGACCAGTAATCGATTTTATGCATGGTTTTCATCCAGAAATCAGGCTCAAGTCCAAAACTGACGCAAGCCTTGATAGTTTCGAGCGCATGACCTCCAATACCGGCGGGAAGCCCATTCTGTTTAATAAATTCCAGCGCTTTACCGATTTCTTCTACCTTGCCTTCCTGTACAAGATTGTCTGCGATACCGCCATGTACATAGCACGCACTTGCGCCGTTGTCGATTGATTTCTTGACACCTTCAATAAGGTTTTGGCCGCCGCAATCCGAAATGAACTTTATTTTACCGATATTCCTTTTCCAGTATTCATTGATGACGCTGCAGAGAACCGGATTTGTCAGAAATGCGTTTATGCCGCATTTTTCAGCCAATAAAAACGTCTCGAAAATCTTTGTCTTGTGATGGTAGGCTTTAACCAGTTTGGAAACATAAATCAAATCACGGGCATGCGCCCACCCTCCGATCAGGTTTCCTCCCAGAATGACCCTGCTCAGTTCCAGATCACGGATTTTCGCATGCGGCATCGTGCCTTTCAAATCTTTCAGACTCGAAAAGTCAAATGTTTTTATCGTCGCGCTCGTAACGGCATCCGTACGGGTCTTTAGATTCTTTTCCTCGTAACTTTCCCATCCCATCTTTTTTAATACAAAAAAAACAAACACACCGAAAAACGGCACTGTGGCAAGGCTTTTCAGCAGTTCCCTTCTATCGATAAATTTAGCCGTAACAATTTCTTTTTCTTCCGTAACAGTACGCTCGACTTCAGGGCTTTTTCTCTTTAAATGCAACATCAAACGGTCGATTCCGAGAAATGTTCCGGTTGGGAAAAATGTCAGTACAATAAGAGATAAAAGCTCGACAAAGTTCTTGTCAACAATGAGATAATTTCCCTCGGTGAGAACACCGAAATCCATTCCTATGAATGGTGGATTGGCTATGTAGTACAGGAGAAGGAGTACGATTCCGGATATACTGGCGAATCGTGAGAAACAACCGAGCATTAAACCCAAACCGATTAGGATGAGGCCCCATATATTTAACATATCCACAATTTTTAAAACAACCGGATGTGCAGCAATCCATTGAAATACACCGGAAAAAATCCATTTCGAAACCGACAGATACCCCTGGGAAGTCCATCCCGGAGTATACAGTTTTGATATTCCCTCATAAAGAAAATGCCAGCCTATAGCGATTCTGAGCACCACCAGCATCGACATCTGAAGCAGCGAAATTCTACGGCCGAGTTGGGAATCATCCCTGTATATTTGATTCACGGTGTTCTCTCCCCTGAAATGAATAAAACAATGTTATGTATTGAGTTATATTTCTTCCGAATATTTACCGGACAAAGAAAATCATGTGCCACTGTTAATTAACATCATGTATCACATTAATCCGCCAAAAGCTCCGCCATCAACAGAAATGGTCGTTCCTGTTATATAAGATGCCCGTTCGCTCGCTAAAAACACAACGAGCCAGGCAAGTTCCTCAGGTTTACCGATACGTTTAATGGGAATGGTTGCTTCCTGTTTGGCACGGGCCTCTTTGGGAGTGATACCCTGACTTTTTGCACGGCTTTCAAACAGCGACTGAAGACGTTCGGTATCGAAATTTCCGGTTGCGATGGTATTGATAAGAATTCCTTTATCCGCTACTTCCTGAGAAAGTGTTTTTGCCATACCTACTACTGCGCTTCTGAGAGAATTGGACAGCAGTAGACCTGCTATGGGCTGTTTGACCGAAATTGAGGCAAGATTGATAATCCGTCCCCAACCTTTATCAGCCATGGTGGGAAGTACTGCCCTTGTCATACGTACGGCACTCATGAGTGTGAGATTGAATGCTTTCTCCCAGGCGTCATCATCACAATTTTCGAAGGTTCCGGGTGGAGGACCTCCCGCATTGTTGACAAGTATATCTACTCCGTCAAATTTACCGGCAGCCTCTCTGACAAGTTTTTCCGGTGAATCGGGATGAGTCAGATCACAGGCGACCGGTTTTACCTCGGTGCCATATGTTTGGGAAATAGTACGAGCGGTATCGAATATCCGGTCGAAATTCCGCGAGCAGATAACAAGGTTTACGCCCTCGGATGCCAGCGCCTCGGCACAAGCTCTTCCAAGCCCCTGCGAAGCTCCGCATACTATAGCGGTTTTCCCCTTTATACCAAGATTCATTTTCCCCTCTTCGTTTTAATTTCTATTTCATCACTCCCTTTTTTCAGATTTTTGGTTGATTGAATAATATCGGGCTTCAGATCAAGCGCTTTTTGGAAATAATCGGCAGACTGTTTTTTATCACCTTTTTTCAATGCGAGTTTCCCCAATTCGAAATAAACACGGGCGTTTTCAGGCTCGATTTCCAGAGCTTTTGTCAGATTTCCGGATGCTTTATCCAAATCTCCGGCTTCAATAAGTGTCAAAGCATATTCCGTATATGTTTTGGCATCATTTTCGTTTATACTAATCGCTTTTTGTAATGATTCAAGCGATTCCGAAAGAAAATCCATCTCTCTGAGTGCCATACCCATAGTTCGGTATGCATCATGACGTTCGGGATCATTTTCAAGGGCTTTATTACAATATACAATTGCACCGGCATAGTCCTGAAGTTCATATCTGATTGTTCCCAAAAGAATGAGTGATTCAGCGTCACCGGGAATAATTTCGAGCGCTTTATTGTAATGTTTTTCGGCTTCTTCATATTCCTTTAACTGCTGATAAAGCTGTCCTGCATAAACATGAGCATCCACATCGTCGGGTTTGATTTCCAGCGCACGTTCATAGCTTTTTAGTGCATTTTCATAATCGCCAAGACGCTTAAGTGAATGAGCGAGCAGATAATGCCCGTTAAAATCATTGGGATTTAACTCAAGAAATTTTCTGAAACCCTTTACCGCATCTTCATAGTGTCCCTGGATATATTCATCCATGGTTCCCTCAAACATAGCCTCGCCCATATATCTGGACTGGCAAAAAGCCACACTCGTCATTCCGTTAACCAGCAAAATGTACATAAATAGGGAAAAACATATTTTTGAAGCGCCAATCATCATTAAAAAAATCCTATCAACTCGTACACGAGCGATTAATGTAAGTTATTATAAAATATATAATATGGAATAAAGCGCAGCGTATTCATGGATTAAAACATACTGGGAATTATCTGTTAAAACCAAGTATGAATATAATTATTTAAAAATTAATTGATTGTAACTGATACTGATTTCTATCTCCGGCAGTAATCCTGGTGAAATTTGTATGGACTTCACAAGGTCTTATTTTCTTACGTTTCAGCCACAAATGGCATTCTTGTATTGAAGCCGGTCCAAAAAGTTCTGAACGTTGCGTATTTTCAAACCGGATAAAAACAAACATGATTCAGCTTCTTTCCGGGCAATAATTATAGTTACAAATGTATTTGTACAATCAGGATATGAGAAAAAATTCTATGATTCTATATAATTTTACTGATCATTGTTCCCGACGTTCTTTCATTCTGTGTTCTTTCTTACGACGATCTTCTTTATTGAGAGACCGAATCGGTCGTCCGTCATGAAGGATGGCATTTTCCATATTACGAACTGACCATATTGAAGCCGGTTCACGGCGATCACCTTTTCTTCTGTCACTCAACCTCCGGTCTTTTATCCGCCGGTCTTTTACTCCGGGGATGTATTCATGGGTTCGGCTGAATTGCCGTGCGGCATCCATTATTATCGAGGCTGAGACGTCAATTCCGAGCCTTGAAGAATCTAAAGTAAGGTGATAAGCCCTTGAATCATTCCAGTTTTCTTTAAAATAACGCTCAATAAAATGTCCACGCATATAGTCAGATTTTTTAATTATTTCACGAGCATTCTCAGTTGATATATTTCGGCTTATTCTGATACGCTCCGTTCTGAAAACATCATCCGCAATAATACGAACATGAAACGCATTTTCAAAATCCTTGAGAATAAACTGGCTGCCGCGGCCAACAATTACCATATTGCCTTTTTCGGCAAGCCCCCGAACAACTGTTTTACAATATTCGATGTATGTTTCGGGGTCGAGGTGTTCTTCTTTCTCAAGTATTATCTTACCGATCCGCGGAGTTATAAAGCTTTTTAACCATTCTACAGCTCTCGAGTGATACTGCTCATCATAATTTTTCACTTCGTCAACACTGACACCGGCACGTTCAGCTACCCGTAAAATCAATCCGGATTCAACAAGGTCATATCCCAACCCTTCTGCCACTTCCATTGCAATTTCATCACCGTCAGAGCCCAACAGCCTTGATATCGTTATAATAGCCATAACGCCTCCGATTGCTTTAATGGTAATCAATTATTCATACTCTATAATTAATCGAATATTTTTTGATTTCACAACATCTTTTCCGGTACATTTGATATATTTTATTCTTTTTTTTATTCCATTGACAGTATATGGAATCTTTTTGTATTTTTGCCTTTTATAATACGATAACAGTTACCCATTTTTGAAAGGATATCCCGTGCGAAAAAAATCACTCGACTTCCTGAAACGTATCCTGGCAAGCCCCAGCCCGTCAGGCTATGAACAACCGGTTCAAAAAATTTGGACCGAGTATACCGAGGAATATGCAGATGTCCGGACCGATTTCCACGGTAACACTATTGGAGTAATCAATCCTAAAGGCACACCGCGTGTCATGTTTGCCGGCCATTGTGATGAAATAGGTTTTCTGGTCCGTTATATTGACGATAAGGGATTTATCTATTTCGGGGCAATTGGCGGTTTTGACGAGTCGATTATACCCGGCCGGAGAATTGAAATTCACAGTTCAAAAGGTCCGGTTCGCGGTGTAATCGGTAAAGCCCCTATACATCTTATGAATCCGGATGATCGCAAAAAAGCATCCGAGATCAAAGATCTTTGGATTGACATCGGTGCGAAAAATAAAAAAGAAACTGAAAAGTATGTATCGATAGGTGATCCGATCACCTATCTCAACGACTTCATGGAACTTGAAACAGGCCTTGCGGTGGCACGGGCATTCGATGACCGTATCGGCTCTTTTGTTGTCGCCGAAATACTCCGAATACTCTCGGAATCAAAATCACTCAAAGCCTCCGTCCACTGCGTATCGTCGGTTCAGGAAGAAATTGGTTTAAGGGGGGCAAAAACCAGCGCGCACGGCATCGATCCGGCTATCGGAATTGCCACCGATGTAACGTTCGCCACTGATCAGCCTGGTGTCGATCCGAAACATGTGGGCGATATAAAACTCGGAGGCGGCCCCGTTATAGCCCGCGGGCCCAATATCAATCCACGTGTGTTCGACCTCCTTGTCGAGACCGCAAAAAATAAAAAAATCCCATATCAGGTCGAGGGTATACCCCGTGCGACAGGTACCGATGCAAATGTCATTCAGACAACACGGGCAGGTGTTGCGGCAGGCCTTGTTTCCATACCGGTTCGTTATATGCATACTCCGGTTGAAACACTCGACCTCGGTGATGCAGAAAATGCAGCCAAACTTATGGCGGCCTTCGCGGAAGCTATTACGCCGGATATGAGTTTTATTCCCTGATATTGAGCAGCGGGGCAAAAATATTTGCCACAAAGCCACAAAGATAAGAAGAAAAAATTATCAAAGGAGTTATGCAATGCAGCGGGTAATCCCTTGTTAGATACATATTACGGGGCAACCACAAGGGATTGCCCCAACAATATCATAAACCTTGTACCTGTATTTTCCCCATCTACCAGAAAGGGCAGACACATGGGTCTGCCCCTACATCATCTCACCAAAACCATCCTGCCGGTGGCGGTGTGATTGCCTGCCTGCATACGTGTAATATAAATCCCCGATGAAACTTCCCTGCCATTGGTGTCTTTGCCATCCCACAAGAGCGTATGTGTTCCGGCGGGCAAAAAATCGGCAGTGAGTTCACGGATTTTCTGGCCTGCCAAACTGTAAATGGTGACTGTAGCAAATCCGGATTCGGGCAACGTGAATTCGATGGTTGTCGATGGATTGAACGGATTTGGATAGGTTTTGATAAGAGGAATGGATTCCGGTGAGTGTTCTGTTTCGTCAATTGATGTAGTGATGATTTCCCCGGTGTATCGCGAAACACCGTTATCGGTGCCGAACCAGA
>JAFGMP010000200.1 GCA_016927495.1 Candidatus Latescibacterota bacterium
ACCCGACAGACCATACCTTCGTGAAGTCGATGGGAAGTTAGAACTCATTCCCGGTGAAAATCACTGGGAAACGCTTGGCTACCTCATATACAAAAATGGCAGCAGAATCACAGAAAAACCGCTGCTGCCCGGTTCAGTTTTTACCTTGCCCGGCGAGGGAACCTATACGGCGGTGGCTGAAGAAAATTCAGACCTGCACAGTGAGCAGAGCCTGCCGCTAACCATTGGGAAGAGCGACAGATTGTTTATACGGTTCGACAAACCGGGTGATTTTCAGTGGACAAGCGAGAGATGGTTTGTAGAAAACAGGGAAACAGATAAAACCAAAGCTCTGTTGTCAGAAACGGCAGTGAGAGAGATAGTACATCTAATCGACGGTGTCATCCACCGTGAATGGTATACCTGGGGACAAATACAGAAACGGCACGATTTAAATCCTGAGGGTAAAGCCATACGGCGGCTGTTTTACACACAGGGTGTTCTTTCGCGGCGTGATTACGTTACCCGTGACGGTGTCCATATAAGCACCGAGCTTTTCGACAAGGACGGCTACATCACAGAATCAGTGCGTTACAAATATATTGACGGTGTCAAAAAAGAAATCGGACACTGGTGGTTCGAAAAGGGTATGCCGGTCAAGCTCATTGGCAGCGAAGGACATACACTGGTGTCGTTTCCCGGTATATATATTAAAGAGGGCGACAGTTGGGTTTGGAGTAAAATGCCGTAAAACAATATTTTTTTTCAATAACTTTTCACTGGTACTACAGGGGAAATACGATGAAATCTTTACTTCCGGTAATGTGTGTAATTGTTGTATTAATGATTGTATCATGCTCCGGAACAGAACAGTCCCGTTTTTTGATGACCAAACAGGGAAGCCTCGGTTTCTGGTTTTTCGTACCGGAGGATTGCTACAACGGTGTGGAACCTCAGGGTGAGATGATGAAGCTCCTGGAAATTCCCGACATAGTTCAGGTAATCCTCGATGTTCCTTCGGTTGATGCGGCGGCTGCACAGGCTGAATTCGGTGCAAAAGAGGCAAAAGGAAAATCAGGAGATAAAAAGCCGCCATCGAGTAATGTAAATCTTGAGTGGGTCTGGACAGTCGAGGATGGCAACCGTCTGAATCTGTTTCTGCCGCTCCTGCCGGGGAATCATTGGTATTATTATGTCGCACGGTGGGATTGTGAGAAAGGTCTGTTCGATGTATTTCTCAACGGAATCGCTCTTAGAGTGCCGGGAACTACAGTTATTCCATGGAATATAAATGAACAGGCAGTTGATATTGTGACCGGGAAACATGTCGAAAATCTCGAGGTAAGCGGTATTTACTGGTCGGAAAGCGAAATACTGGACAAAGCGGAAAGCCGGCCGCATTATGATATCGGTCCCCTGATCGGATTCGGCAAAAAGAGTCCGATGGTCGATGTGGAACGGTTGAAGGTGAAAATGCTGTATGCCGCCGATTTTTCCAATAAGAGCGATCTTGACAATTGGAGCATGGAAGGTCCCGGTAATTATACCATTGAGAATGACGGATGGCTGTATATGGAATCGGCGGAAATCGATGTTGGCGGTCCCGGGGACGGCCATTTTGTATTCTGGGCGCCGGGTGTCTATCCCGCAGATTTTATTGCCGAATGGGAATTTCAGCCGGTAACCGACGAAGGATTGTGTATAGCGATATTTTCAGCATTGGGGCAAAACGGTAAAGATGTGTTCGATTCTTCACAGAAAAAACGTGACGGCCATTTTGCAGGGTATATCAGAGGGGACATTAACTGCTATCATATCTCATATTTTGCAAACATACCCACAAATCCCGGCAGAATTACCAGCAATCTGAGGAAAAATCCCGGCTTTTACCTCGTTTCGAACGGACCTCCGGGAGTTCCCGGAGGATCAAGAAACATTCATAAAATCACTCTTGTAAGAAATAAAGGCAGGATTATTCTGGGTGTTGATGGCGAGGAAATCATTAACTGGCAGGATGACGGCAAACAATACGGCCCGGTGTATGGCGAAGGCTCGATTGCCCTGCGGCAGATGAAATGGATGAAGGCCCGCTACCGCAATTTCAGAATGTGGAGCGTTTCGGAGTAAAAAAGAATCGGATTATCCCTTTTGTTAAGCTTAACAACCCATCCCAACACCGGAACTCATCCCCTACCCCTTCTCTTACATAGAGAAGAGGGATTGTGTCGGTTGGTTATCCCCCTCTATTTTCAAGAGGGGGAACAAGGAGGTGAGTTCATTAAAAACATCAGCTTTAATGATTAAACAAAAAATTTTTTGCTGAGCTAAGGTGATAACCGGATCTGCTTTTGTTATGGATCCTTATGAAAAAACGTTGGAAATCTGTCCTTTCTTCTGAATCATGCGGTCAAGGGCTAATTGGTTCTGCATGAGATATCTCGGGTGATGAAAATGCTCGCAGCGATTGTAATGCTCCGTAAACGTTAGCTTACGATCAGCATAGGCGAACCAGAGAGGATAACCATACTGTTTGAGGGGGAATTTTTCCATGACATATGAGTGCAGCTTGTCGTACCAGTCTTTGGCCCACTGTGCTCCGGTGTGCTCGATCACGCAGAGTAAACCGATGAGGACTTCGTTCTGAAGCCATTCCGATTTCTGACGGACGTCCCAGATGTAGTTGTCGACATGATTCAGCCCGGCTAACAAACCTCCATAGACGTCGTCCCAGAATACCTCCGCCGAACGATGCAGAAATTCGGCCGCACGGTCGAAAAGTGCTTTGTCTTTTCTCCGAATCGCATCGTAGAGGACCATCCAGAGAGTTTCCGGTCCGTGGCCGACACATATCTGCCCGTAATTGTCACTCTCAATTCGCGAAAGGTCATGATTGAGATATTCATTAAGAAGGCCGTAGTCCGGATTATAGTGGTAATTCATTACCGCATCGACACACCGGTCGGCAATTGCCTCGATTTCGGGATCTGAATGTGTTTCGAGCATCATCTGGGTACAGTTAAGGAGAACCATCCAGTGTCCCATGATCCGCGGGCGTTCCACTCCGGGCATGTTTTCTTCCTGTGCCGTTTCCTGCTCTGATGAGCGTTGTGATCTGCCTCTACGTCTGGTGTCACTTGGTGGGAGATTGCTGTATCCGGGTCGGTTGTCATAGATATCGACACACTTGAGGACTATCTGTTTGGCCATATCCCAGTATTTCTCATTACCCTTGATCTTGGAAAACTCCTGGAATCCACTGGCGACGAACATATCGCCGTAGAAAATGGGATCGGGTGTATCCTGAACCGGTTTGCCCTCTTTTGTGTATGAGGACGGCATAAGTTCTTTCCCGAGCGGATTCTGTTTCATGATATAATCAACCGATTTTTGGGCAATTTCAATATATTTGGGATTTTGCTCGATATTGTTGTAAAGATAGGAATATACCCAGGTGCCACGTCCTTCATACCATGTTCGCTTGTTTGAACTGAGTTGAGTGCCGTCGCGGTCGACTGTACACATGAAACCACCTAACTCATGGTCGATCACAAATTTATCCATGAACGGAAGAAAATCGTCGAAAAGCCAGTACCGATGCTCTTCACGTAATTCCTCCAGCGTCATTCCCGCCAGTTTGCCGGTGTCGTCGAGGACTGATTTCTTTTTTTGTTCAATCTGCGCCGACTGATTCTGTTCATTTGCACAGCCTGCCATGCCAGAAAGCACCGCGACTGATCCGGCTGATGATCCCAAAAACGCACGTCTTTTCATTTTGTTTCCCTCATGTGTGGTTATGTTATCGGCATGTCGATTGTGTATTCAGACATTTTCCATTTCAAAGTCATATTTTAAAAGACATTATCTGTGATTCCTAATATCAAATTCATCGTACTAAAAAATCACCACAAACTTATTGATAAACGAATAGTATCTCTTTCAAAAAAATTTACATGTATTTTCCGCACGCTGATTGATTTACTCCGTCCATGCTTGCAAAAAGGTGAAATACTTGTTTTATTACAGAAAGCACCACCATAATTATAATGCAGGGATCAGGGTCAATTTTAACTCAAACAAGAGCTTACAAGTTATGCAAAAACCACAACAACAATCGACATATACTGACAGTGTATTCTTTTCCGTAATTCAAAAGATAATAAATATTTTCCATTATTTCATTATAATTATAGATGAAGATCATAATATTCTTCTTGCAAATGATCCGGTGTTAAATTCTCTGGGTAAGAAATTAGAGGATATTACGGGTTGTTTTTGCCCGAAAATAATACATGGTACTGATGAACCGTTCCCCGGATGCCCACTTGAGGAAGCTCTTAAAACAGGAAGTATTATTGAAAAAAAATTATTTGATCCTTTCTATAAGAAATGGGTTTCATCTGCAATTTATCCAATGAATTATCATACTAAGGATGGTAAAAAGATTTTTTTTCATATTGCAATTGATATTAGTGATCAGATAATAGCAGAAGAGACAATAATAAATCAAAATAAGTTTTTAAATAACATTTTAGAATCACTCACACAACCATTTTATGTTATCGATGTTAACGATTACTCGATAGTAATGGCTAATTCCGCTGCTAATTCTGAAAATTTAACAAAGAATACAAAATGTTATCAGATTTCTCATAATAAAAACAAGCCATGTAATAGTATAGATCATCCCTGTACAATAGATGAAATAAAAAGAACAAAGAAACCTATTATTGTTGAACACAAACACCACACCAAAGATGGCCAGATTCGACAATATGAGGTTCACGGTTATCCAATTTTCGATGAAGATATGAATTTGAAACAGATTATTGAGTACAACATAGATATTACCAAACGTAAACGCGCGGAAGCAAGGCTTAAAAAAATTCAAAAAGAATTAGAAATCAAATCTAAAAATCTCGAGGATAATAATATCGCATTGAAAGTACTCCTTGATCATCGTGACAAAGAAAAGATAGATATGAATAAAAATATCATTGGGAATATTAAGACTCTCGTTTATCCGTTTCTTGATAAATTGAAACATACCTCACTAACTGAAAGCCAAAAAACATTGTTAAACATTCTTGAATCAAACCTATCGGAAATAATAAAACCATTTTCGATAATCTTAATGGATGAGTCGATAAATCTTTCTCCCGCTGAGGTTAGGATTGCAAATTTGATAAAAGAAGGAAAAACAGCAAAAGAAATTGCATTAATCATCAATATATCTGTCAATACCGCAAAAGCTCACTATCGAAATATCAGATCAAAACTCAAAATAAAAAATAAAAAAATAAATTTAAGATCCTATTTGCAGTCATTAAAGGAATTATCGATGTATAAAAAATCCTGATCGATAAATGATTAAAAAAGAATTAATTACCTATATCCTGGAAAACCATAAAAACCTATCAGTCCATACAGTCCATTAAGGGTTAAAATGAGAAATTATATGTTGATCTCGGCAATAAATTACCATCTTTTTTTCATGAAAAAAGACCTTACTGATAAGAACTAATTTTTTACAAAAGTGACTATTATCATATACTCACAATACCCCTCTTTTTCTACCTTTCTTAATACTTTTCTTAAAGCTCAATAATACTTTAATTTATTAAAGCATATGATGAATACTTTCATGAATACAGATTTTATATCTGTTATTCATGAATAAATGATATTGATAAACCGTATAGGTTAAAGTTTTTTATACACAATTTACATCTTACATAAGGTGGGAGATAAATATGAAAAGGATTTCGTCGTATGTCATTATTTTCACAAGTTTTATCATTCTAAGCGCTCTAATCACGTTCATCGGATGTGAAGGCCCTCAAGGACCTGAAGGCCCGATGGGGCTATCGGCCGACCCAAATCCCGGTCAATGCGGGACATGCCACAATGTTTCGACGGTGATCCTGGCCAAACAAATTCAGTACCAGGAGTCGGGGCACGCTCAGGGTGAGGCGTATTTACGTTCTACTTCCGCAGGCTGTGCTCCCTGCCATTCGAACGAAGGTTTTCGAATGAAAATTGCAGGTGAAGAAGTTGTGGGAATTGATAATCCGACTCCTCAGAACTGCAGGACCTGTCATAACATTCACACTAATTTTACGCAGGATGATTTTATGCTCTCCACCACATTACCGGTGGAATTAACAGGTATTATGTATAATGGAGATGTTGTGGATTTCGGTGCCGGTAATCTCTGTGCTAACTGTCATCAGTCGAGACCCCGCGACGGACTTGTACTTGGTGGCGATGATGTCAAGATCGATTCAGCGCACTGGGGGCCGCATCATGGAACACAATCGAACATACTGGCGGGAAGCGGCGGTTTTGAACTTGCCGGTCCTGTTGAATACCTGGATTCAGGTCATACGAAGGGTGTCGCAGACGGTTGTGTAGCATGTCATCTGTCATCACACTCTCTTGTGCCGAATGTAAAATCCTGCGAGGCCTGTCATCCGGGTATCAAAGATTTCGATTACGAAGGTGTACAAAGCGAAGTAACTGCGCTGCTTGATGAGCTTGAGGATATTCTGATCGAGGCGGGCCTTCTTTCGGAAAAAGGTGATTTGGGAACAGTCAGCGGTGTGACTGTTTCTTCCACAAAAGCCGGTGCTCTGCTGAATTACCTGATGGTTGCGGAAGATGGCAGCCACGGAGTTCATAATGCAAATTACACGAAAGCTCTGTTAAAGAACTCGATAGCTGCATTCTGAGAATTGTATATCGGTTATGATGGAATAATTATGAAAAGATCAAAAATAGATACTATCTGTTTGATCGGAATCTCTTATAAAACAGCTTCGGTTGAGATCCGAGAAAGATTTTCTTTTTCGGTCAAAACGATACCGAAAGTTCTTGCACATATCCGGTCGATTGATGGCGTCGATGAATGCGTGGTGATATCGACATGCAACCGAACTGAAATTTATACCGTAATCAATCATGATTTCGAAAATTTTCAGGAAAAACTGTACCGGTACATTTTCAACACAACCGGTTTTGATAAGGCGTTTTTACAAAACTTCTATCTTTTGCGGGGAAACCGTGTCATCGAGCATCTTTTCAATGTCGCCTGCGGTTTCGATTCGATGGTCATCGGTGAAACACAGATATTCAGGCAGGTCAAGGATTGTTATACATTGGCATGCAGTAATGGTTCCACGGGTATCTTATTAAACCGCCTCTTTCATTCTGCGTTCCGGGTTGGGAAACTGGTGAGAAGCAAGACTACGGTTAGTGAGGGTGCTGTTTCGGCCAGCTCTGCTGTTGTTTTACTGGCCAAAAAAGTTTTCGGGGGTCTGAATGGCAAGAAAGTCCTCCTGATCGGTGCCGGGAAGGTTGGGAAACTGTGTGCAAAGCATTTGACTGATTCCGGAATCGGAAAGCTGTATATCATCAACAGGACCATCGAAAGGGCGCATGATTTATCAGCAGAACTTCCGGGGATGGTCATTCCTTTTAACAATCTGTCGGATATAATCGGAAAGGTCGATATGGTGATAACCTCGGTTACCACACGGACACCGCTGATAACAAAAGATTTTTTACAAAAACATATCGGGAAACGAGACGGTACCCCACTGACATGTATTGACCTGGGTGTTCCACGAAATATTGAACCGGATGTATCAAAACTTGAAGGAATCCGCCTGTTCAATATTGATGACATCGAGGATGTGACCTTTGAAAACCATGACAAGCGAGTACGGGAAAAGGGAAAAGCTGCGAGTATTATTGAGGAAAAAGTCGGGGAATATGGCAGTTGGTTCGAAGAACGGGAAGTTGTGCCTGTGCTGAAGGTCCTACGTGCGAAATGTGAAGAGATACGGCGCAGTGAACTCAGGAAAATTGACCATAAGATAAGTACCGAAACCTGCGATATCATCGAGTTGGTGACGCATCGAATAGTCAGAAAGATTTTACATAATCCGACAGTCAATATGAGAATGACGAAATCCGGAGAAATGCGGTCACAACTTTTAGAGTCGATCAACAGGTTGTTTGTTTCGCAAGTGGTTGACTGATTAATAATTTCAGAATTTGAATATAGTAGTGAGAAAGGTAGTTCCAATGAAATGCTTCTATATAATAATGCTGGTCGTGATACTTTCAGTGGTCAGCGGCTGTATTTTCAGCATGAATGATGATTATAGGAAAACGTTTACAAGAGATGGTGAACAGGGGAGCGGTGAATACACGGTATCAGGCGTTATCATTGACAGTTCGGGAAAAGGGGTGTCTGGTGTGAAAATTGAACTGGTCGGTACGCTGACGGTGAGCACGGTCACTGATGCAAACGGTGAATATGTATTTGAAAAGGTCGCCAGCGGATCATATGTTGTCAGACCGCCAAGCAGTAAATATGCGCCAATGCCGATTACGGTAACGGATGGTGATCACTTCGTGGGGAAGGTAAAAAACAATGGCCATGGCGGAAACAAAAACGGTGACTATTCCTGTTCTCAATGTCATTGATATATAAAATGAATTAGTAATACAGATGGATTATATAAAACTTTATTAGTTATAAATACTGGAGGTAACATGAGCGATTTAAAACTTTCCTCGGCAAGTCTGAGCACAAAACTACTGGTCACATCGTTAATCTGCATCATTGGTATGATTTATCTGACATTGGTGGTACATATTTGGATCGACACCGAACTGAAACCATCGCTTGTCGCCGAAGCATATGGTAACATGGAATATATCGAGTTGACTGATCATGCTCACTTCTACTTACCCTACTATGGGCTCTTTCTTTTCGCTATTCCGGTGATAATGCTGATGTTCAGCTCATACAGCGAAATTGTGAAACGTTTTTTTGCAGTTTTTCCGTTTGTGGTTGTAGTGATTGACATCGCTTCGATGTATCTGATACCATATCTGTGGAAAGGTTTTGCGATGGTATTATGGTTGGCGGGAACGTGTCTTGGAACCAGTCTGTTTATACTCATAGTACTGCTAATGTATGATGTCTGGCTGAGAAAACCTATTCTTCGATGAAATGATTTTTTGACAGAGTACTCCAACAAAAATGCCAGTCACTGTAAAAAGGTAACATTTATTATGGTAAAAAAACTGTTCATGATACTGCTGATTTTAATGGTAACCGTTTCCCCTGAGAAATCTCCCCGGGCAGCGGATACGACGATCGGAGCACATGTAAAACTTACGGTCTATGATTATAAAGATGGCAAGAGTAATGGTAAAAAAGGAAACGAATATGCCGGAATGGCTCTTTCAGAGATGATTCTTTATTTTTCCGGTTCCATATCGGATTATCTGTCGGTTGATTTGCAGCCTATGTTTAATACGGTTACCGGTGCAACACCTAAGTTCGGCAATGCAATCGGCGAGAATAAATACACGAATGCAGAACCGATATTTAATGAATTCAGAAAAGCTGTTATAACTGCTTATCTATCATATCAAATGGAAATGTCATTTGGTATCGTCAAACCTCGTTTCACATGGGACTACGGTACGGAACTATTCTGGGAGGAAGAAATCAACGGCGGTAAATTTTCGTGCAACGACTATCTCGGCGCGATGCATGAAACAGGCATTGAGCTTTATAAAGCATTTGAATTCAGCAGGTTTTCGCTGCCGTCATACTTTTATGTTTTGAACGGCGGGCCAGGCGGACAGAAAAATCTATTCAATGATAACAACAATACACCTACAGTGATGTTTCATATCGAGCCTGAAATCGGTCCATTAAGGTTCCACAGCTCGCTGGCAAGAGGGAAGTGGGACGATGCCGGTAAATATTTTATGACACGTTATGCGGCGGGAATAGCTTACCAATGGCAAAATTTATCAGCCAGAACAGAAATGGCGGGAGGTAACTGGGAGAACAGCATTCCGGCACGGGTCATGGAACATGCCACACCGTTCGGTTTTTATACAAAGGTTCTGTACCGTGTTAATCCGTGGGCGAGATTCATGTTACATTATGATTATGCCAAGCACAATTTCAACGGATTCTTTTCACCGCTGCCCGGTGAGGAAGTGTATAAAACTATCACGCCTGGTGTTCAGATTGAAGTGGCAGGGGGTTCCATGATTCAGATACAGTATGATATAGCTGACTGGACAAAATGGAAATCGGATACAGAAAACGAAACACTCAAATTCGGCAGATTGACTGTCGGATTCAGATCGACATTCTAATGTTTTCGGGACATTCAAAAGGGAACGATTCAATGATCTCATACAGATACCTCCTGTTACAAATTTGAGTATTTGCAGGATATAAAAATGAAAAAAAAACTGTCAATAATTACCGCAGCAGTTTTACTGATACTCGGTGCTGCTGTATTGAAATCAAAATACAATACCGATGATGTTCAATCTCAGACAAGATTCCTTATGGATACATATTGTACCATACAGGTCCCGGGAAGTATCGAGGTTTTGGATGTTATTAATCTTGCGTTCAAAAGGATCGAGGAAATTGACAGTAAGTTCGATTCCCTG
>JAFGMP010000201.1 GCA_016927495.1 Candidatus Latescibacterota bacterium
ATGAGTGAAGGAACTGTAACTCTCGACACATTTGGCGAGGGAATTGCACCAAAAATCAAGATAATGCCCACAACGGTCCATTTTAATGATATTGAGATAGGAAACACAGAAGCTGCCAGTATTATGCTGATGTATGAAGGAGATATCGATGAAGTAACCAGCACACTTAGCAGCGATAGTGATGCCGTTACGGTTATACCGGAGACTATCAGTCTAAAATCCGGTGAAAGCAAAGAAGTGACAGTAACTTTTACACCGATTTTAAAAGGCCGTTCTGACAATTCGATCACTATTATAACAAATGGGATAAAAGATGGCTCTGTCACCGTTGGTGTTGATGGAAATGGTATCGCACCCAAAATTGCATTTTCACCCCTGTCAATTGATTTTGGGAACATTGAAGTCGGCACCTTAAGTACGGTGGACTTTACCGTTACCAATAATGGAAACATCGATCATATATTAATCGATTTTATGAGCGATAATAATGCTTTTACCGTTATACCCGAGACTGTTGAAATCAATAAAGGTGAAACCAAAACGCAAACATTAAAATTCAGGCCACTCACTTCCGGCGCTGAAAGTGCCGTTATATCTGCTAAAGATAATATTACGAATGAGGAAATTTTAAATATTAAAAGTAATGGAAATGGCATATCTCCTGAAATAACCGTAACACCAGTAAATATTGATTTTGGCAATATACAACTGCATGAAAATGCTTCGGGAAAAATTATCATAAAAAATGACGGCACATCAAATCTTCACATCAATGATATTATCTGCAACAGGTCTGAATTTGTTGTCGGTATAAATTCAGTGACATTATCTCCTAATGAAAGTATAGCAGTTAATGTAATTTTCACTCCTTCAAAAACAGGCACTTCTGTGGATTCAATTTTTGTATTCAGTAATGATATCGATGAGAATGTCGTTCATATCAATGTACGCGGAGACGTTTTCCAGCGCAGTGAAGTTAAACTTACACCACCGGCAGGGCAACAAACATCGGAAGTCGCAGTTCAGTATCGCATTATTGAACCGGACAACCGCAAAGTAGATTTGTCAGTCATGTACCAGATAGATAATGATGATACATGGTATTACGGCACGGTTAAAGAAGACCTTAATTCGCTTGATAATTATGAAGGAATACTGACATGGCTTGGAAGTTCTGACCTTGCCGGTTATGAGGGAAAAGTACTGCTTTCTGTAATACCGGATAACGGCCTTATCGAAGGTATTCAACAAACCGTTGAATTATATGTTGACTTTAATCAACCGCCGGTACTTGAAATAAATTCATTAACAGGTGAATTCTCGGGAGATATTACAGTCATATTAAATATTCAGGATGCTGAAAATGACACAGTGCATGTGGATATCGAATATTCTCTTGACGGCGGACTTACATATAAACCGGCTACGGTTCCGGAAATATTAACAGGAAAACCTGTGGAGAGTAAACCGGTTATATGGGATACCATGAAAGATCTCGGATATATTTATAACCAGGAAACCATCCTTCGCCTAACACCGTACGACAATAATCCCGGCAAAGAATCGATAGCCGGCCCCTTTACAATATCAAACATTCTCGGCGATTACAACCATAACGGTGCAATTGATTCGGAAGACTTGCTTATTTTCGCCGAAGCATGGGAAATAAATGATATAACGAAAGAAATCGGCCCTGTCACAGGTAACAATACACCCGCATTAAAGGTTCTGCCTGACGGTAAAATCGATTTCGAAGACCTTATGGTATTTGCGCTTATGTGGCAGTGGTGGACGGATACGGTTAATTCTTCACCGGAACCGGCAAAAATAATACCTGAAGTGAACGCCCCATGGGACGGCCTGCGAATAATCACGGATGGTAACGGTGAATGCGTTGTTGTGTGCAATAAAAAACCGGATTATTTACATTTATTTGTTGACAGTAAAGATAGAGAACCGTGTAATATCTCGATTGCCGCAGGTGAATACTGGGCAAATTACGATAACAGTATTGCCCTGACCAGATTATATAAGGATGGCCCGGTTGAATTTGCGGCGGCTCAAATGCAGAAAGATTTAACAAATTTACCAACAGGTCAATATAATCTGGCATTGCTCAGAACTGTTGAGAATGAAGATGTGGAAGAATTAACTGTACAATATACAATTCGATTTGAGCATGAGTCTCAGGTATTTTCGGGAAAGATTACCGTGCCGGGGAAAGAGCTGTTTCAAAAACCTGATGAGTTTGCTATTTTTCAGAATACACCAAATCCATTTAATCCGATAACGACGATCGAATATACGTTGCCCGAAGAATCCACCGTTGTGCTCACCATATATAATACGGCAGGCCAGGAAGTGGCGGTTCTCGTTAATGATATCGAGACAGCAGGGAAGCATTCGGTTACATGGTCTGCGGGAAACATGCCCTCGGGAATTTATTTTTATACAATCAAAACGTCCGGATATATGACTGCGAAAAAGATGCTGTTACTTAAATAAGTCGGGTGACCTGATTTTTTTTGATGATTTTTTTACTTCGTAGCCACAATATATCTTAAATAATTAATTTTTATGTAATGGAGAATTTAATGTCAGAAGCAAAGCAAACGGAAGTAAAGAAAATAGTTATTATAGGAGGGGTAGCTGGTGGAGCTTCGGCAGCAGCCCGTGCAAGACGTTTATCGGAAACCGCAGAAATTATCCTATTTGAACGCGGCGAATATATATCTTTTGCTAATTGCGGCCTACCCTATCATATCGGCGGAACCATTAAAGACCGAAATAAACTTCTCGTTCAAACGCCCCAGTCTCTATATGAACGTTTTCGAATCGATGTACGAACACAAACGGAAGTTACATCGATTAACCGTGAAAACAAAGAAGTAACGGTATATGACCGGACATCAGGAAAAGAAAGTGTAGAATCCTATGACGAACTCGTTCTCAGTCCCGGAGCCGAACCGTTTAAGCCACCCATTCCCGGTATAGACAGCAAGGGCGTATTCACATTAAGGAACATGCGTGACATGGACATAATCAACGAATACATTGAGAATGAGCGCCCAATCAGCGCTATTGTTCTCGGCGCCGGATATATAGGCCTTGAAATGGCCGAAGCGCTTCGTTTGAGAAAGTTGAATGTATCCATTGTCGAACTCGCCCCTCAGGTTATGGTAACCGCCGATCCCGAAATGGCCGCCCCGATCAAGCAGCAGTTTGAATTGCATGGTGTCGATCTCCGCCTAAACACATCGATTACCGGCATTATAGAAGACGGTGACAACCTTTCGGTGCATCTCAATACCGGTGAAATGGTCCAATGCGGTATGATAATCCTCTCCGTGGGCGTACGGCCGGAGGTTAAACTTGCTCGTGAAGCAGGCCTTGAAATAGGTGAAAGAGGCGGCATCGTCGTTGATGAACACATGAAAACGAGCGACCCTCATATTTATGCCGTGGGAGATGCAATTGAAGTTACCGATTTTGTGGCAGGAATACAAACCCTTATTCCTCTTGCGGGTCCGGCAAACCGTCAGGGAAGAATTGCCGCCGACAACATTTTCGGACGAGAGAGCGTATACAAAAAGACACAGGGAACCGCCATCTGCAAAGTATTTGATCTGGCCATCGCCATGACCGGCATGAGCGAGAAAAATCTGGTTAGAACGGGCAGAAAATATGAAAAAGTATATGTTCATCCGGCAACTCATGCAACATATTATCCCGGCGCTGTCCCGTTGAGCCTCAAGCTTATGTTCGATCCTGAAAACGGAGTCATATTAGGCGCACAGGCTGTCGGGCTACAAGGTGTCGATAAACGTATAGATGTACTTTCCGTTGCAATACGGTGCGGAATGACCGTTTACGACCTCCAGCATCTTGAACTTACCTATGCACCACCGTTCGGTTCGGCAAAAGATCCGGTAAATTATGCCGGTTTTGTGGCAACGAACGTAATGCGCGGAGATTCTCATATCTGCCATTTCGAGGATGTCACGCATGTCAAAGAGAACCAGTTCCTGATCGATGTCCGGACACCCAAAGAGTATAATGCCGGTACAATCCCGGGAGCAACAAATATTCCTGTAGATGAACTCAGAGAACGTATATCGGAGTTGCCCCGGAACAAGCAAATTCTCGCGTTCTGCCAGGTAGGCCTCAGAGCTTACATAGCATGCCGAATCCTAACACAGCACGGACTCACATGCTCTAATTTAACCGGCGGGTACAAGACCTACAGCGCATTTATGGAGGCATTACCGGAACCGGGTAAGGAAATCGTGTGTAACGATGCAGGTCAAACAGATACATCATGTGGTGCACCGGAATAATTCATTTATTTTCTCACAACATAAGGATCGAACCATGACATCGAGAGAACGAGTACGAAATGCGCTGGATCATCGTCAGCCCGACAGGGTTCCGGTTGATTTCGGAGGCACATTCGAGACAGGAATTGCGGTGAGCACCGTGTACTATCTCAGGCAGGCATACGGTCTGGGTGGCCCGGACGACCGCGTTAAAGTTATCGAGCCATACCAGATGCTTGGTGAGATTCAGAATGATCTCAGAGATGTAATGGGTGTGGATACCACTGCGCTCTATAATACCGGAAATGCGTTCGGTTTCACCAACAGCGACTGGAAAGAATGGACCACGTTTGACGGGGCAAAAGTTCTTGTCCCCGGTCTGTTCAATACCGAAC
>JAFGMP010000202.1 GCA_016927495.1 Candidatus Latescibacterota bacterium
ATAATATATTACACTGGCTATGTGAGTATTATATAAACGTTTTCATGCCTTGTCAAGCTTAAAGCTTATCTAAAGGCATAACCGGATTTAAAAATTTAAGATTACACGTTCAAAGAGAAAGAGCGATACAAGGCATATGAATTTGTAGGGGCACAACATCTTGTGCCCTTTGCTGTTTGGATACACTGTCTGTAAGAGCAATCCCCTGTGATAGCCAACTATATCGTATGAACCATGATTCACATGATTTTCATGATTACATGAATAAAAAATTGAACGTATCGCACCAAACAATAGTGTAGACGGATCATGGACATCATTTAATCATGGTTATCTGCAGTTCAGACAAATTTTGAGCCACAAGCCGGCTATTTACCCAAATAAACGTTGACAAAATCACAAAGCATGGTATATTTCATCATATCTTCTTTTTTTCATCACATGGGCTTTTTTATTATTTGTAAACAAAATTAAGAATTGTCATTATGAAGTTTTATATTTTCCCGATTGTTTTAATTCTTACCGTATTTCAGGTAAATGCCGCTGATTTTTCCCCCACAAGACTGACTCTGGATGCACCTTATATGCTGGAATTATTTTATGAGGGTAGAAGGCCGGTCGAAATACCGGTGACAGTCAGCGGTACACCGGCATCGGTCACACTTCTCATTTTTACCAATAATCTGGCAACATCCATCCGTAAAACACAGAACGGCCATCTCGGCTGGCATTATGTCAATAAAATCGATACCTGTATATATATTTCCTCACCTCAGCAGTGTAATATTGGCCAAAACACCTTAGTATGGAGCGGGAAAGATCAGGACGGTGTTTGGGTACCTTTTGGCACATACACCTATTACCTTTTCGGCTTTGATAATAAATCGTCAAAAACACCTGTCGCCGAACATATGCCTTTTTTATGGGATGACACAAGCAATATCGTTACGTATGATGAGCAGGGATATCCGCTCTCTAACCCACGTATTTACAGCGGTGTCAATGAATGGAAAACACAGCAGGAACCATGGGAAAGAATTCGCAGAATGTGGGTAATCGGCTATGACCCGGGAGATGAAACTCTTATCGAAACAACACTGTACAGCGGATGGAACGAACACTGCCGGATTATCCCGCTTATTCCGGAATTTGGACGATTCTTTATTAGTACTATCGATAATGATCTTATCGGCCATCTGCAACAATACGAATGGGTTCCCAACGGTGAAGCGGAACTTCAAACCGACTGGGGCGATAACGGCGAATTTCTCTGGGAAGTTTATTCAACACCCGGTGAATGGAGCGCTTTTCAACCGTTAGAATATAAGGAAGACAGCTATCTTGTTACGACCAATACCGATTTCAAGGGAGTATCCGATGTATCGGAACTGGTGTTTGTCGATATTGGAAATGGCGAAGAAATAAAGAGAATTGACCTTTCAAAGTGGTGGATAAGATATGAGGACGGCAATTCCGGCGGCCAGAAATCGAGCGGCCCGACCGACATTATCATGAAACACGACAGGATGGTGCTCAGTTCACACTCCAGTTGTCTGACTATGATGATCGACCCGTACGCCGAAAACGATGACGACCTTGTTTTATGGATCAACGGGAACGGTGACTATATCGGGGACAAAAATTTCTCGGAGGATTCAACAAAGCCCTGGGTCTGCCACGATTATGAAGCAGCTTCGTTTACATACACGATTTCGCTCGATGAAAACCTTATTTCCATGTTTCCTGCCGATGGCCTCGGTGTTAATTCTTTCGGATTGTATGCACCTGACGGCTCCGGTATCGGTTATTTTTCTTTTGCCAACGAAACCGCTGGGAACAAGTTCGGCCAGCACATTATAAACTACGGTTCGGCATTTGACGGCATCTACTGTGACAATGCCGCTCTCGGTGATCAGGGAAAAGGATGGTGGTACGTCGCCAGTGACACTGCCACAGGAATCATCGGCGGACACACCGGTATCAATTTTCGAGTTGTTACGCCCAATGGCGGTGAAATATTGGAATCCGGTTCGGTTTATACCATAATCTGGAATGCATGGATTGTCATAAAATCCTCAAACCAGACAGATGGTTATATGCAGATCGAATTTTCCTCGGACAGCGGTGAAAACTGGATGACGATAGCAAAAAACTTGGACCTTTACAGTGAATCTTATTCATGGACAGTACCGTCTGTTGAATCGGTGAGATGTCTTATCAAGATTTCCAACATGAATAATCCGGCATATTATGCCGATACATCCGAAAACTTTTTTACCATTACAAAAAAAACATCGGTTGATGACAATACTCCAGCATCTTTTAAAGTATCCCAAAACTCCCCCAATCCGTTCAATCCCGCAACAACAATAACTTTTACCACCCCTGAGGCCGGTACGGTAACCGCTGAAATCTTCAACACAGCGGGGCAAAAGGTCGAAATGCTCACCTCCGGCTTTTTCGAGGCAGGCAGCCACACACTTACCTGGAATGCGGTTGATTATCCTGCCGGAATATATTTCTGCACAGTTAAATGCGGAAAATTCTCTGATTCGGTTAAGATGACCCTGCTCAGGTAGTTTTTTATATTATGACATCAAATTATTGATTATATTGATTTGCATAATAACTTACCGTATATGTTAAATTTTTCTTGACCTGTATCAATTTATGACGAATTATACAGGAATAAATGGATAATAGATTGAATTCCAAAACAAATATAACAGTGTTAATTATTGATGATTTTTTGGGATGCAACAACGTACCATGACTTTTTATAATTTCGGGGAGTGAGCCATGCCAAAATCCGAACAAAAACAAACCGCGCACGGGAATACCGGTGAAAACGGGAGTGTCGATAAAATCAGAGACCTTCTGTTCGGCTCCCAGATGCAGGATTACGAAAAACGTTTCAATCATCTCGAAGAGATGTTGACTGCTCAAATCACCAATTTACAAAATGAAACCCGCAAATGGTTCGATTCGCTTGAAAGTTTTGTTAAAAAAGAACTCGATTCACTATCCGACCGGCTTTCGAATGAAAAAACCGACCGTATAGCTGCTGTGAAGGAACTTTCTCAGGAGTTGAAAAAAACGGCTGAGACTATTCAGAACAAGATCGATGATGTATCCGAAAAAACGGCAGCCAACGACAAAGAAGTCCGCCGTCAGATACTCGACCAGTCTAAAATGTTGAGAGGTGAGGCGCTGGACAATAAAAAGGAAATATCCGATGCCCTGCACAAAGCGGAACATCAGCTTCGTGAAGACAAAGTTGACCGTACTGCTTTTGCCAATATGCTCAGTGAAATGGCGCTGCGCATTAAAGAGGAATTCGTCCTGCCGGATGTAAAGAATATGAAAGATGAATAACCCGGATAACAACGAGCACAAGAACGAGTTTCAGGATATAATCTCTCCGGCCGGTAAAGACCAATCACTGGAAGAGATCAGGGATCTTATTGTCGGCCCTGAAAAGGAACAGCTTGCCGATCTCAGAGAACGGCTGAATAAACTCAAACCCGATGCCGCCGAGATCGGTGATGTTTTGCCAGAGGCTGTCGTTATAAGCTCCAAAAACGATAAACGGTTCTCACAGGCAATTTTACCCACAGTGGAAGAGGCTATCAGAATATCTGTCGCCAGAGACTCCAAATTTCTCGCCGATGCCCTCTATCCGGTAATGGGGCCGTCGATTCGAAAAGCCATCTTCGAGGCGCTGCGTCAACTGCATCAGGCCATGAACAAAGCGCTCGAAAAAAGCTTTACCTGGCAGGGCCTGAAATGGAGAATCGAATCTCTCAGAACCGGCAAATCTTTTACCGATATAGTTCTCTATCATACACTGATTTATCAGGTCGAGCAGGTATTCTTAATTCACAAGGAAACCGGGCTTGTTCTAAATCATCTGGTAGCGGAAAACAGTGAAAGCCAGGATGCCGACCTTGTTTCGAGCATGCTGACTGCTATTCAGGATTTCGTTCATGATTCATTCAAACTCCAGGATGGCGAAACCCTTGAAACCATGCAGGTTGGTGAACTTACCGTCTGGGTAGAGCATGGCGCACATGCGGTGCTTGCAGGCGCTATAAGGGGTAATCCCCCTGAGGATTTACGGACTGTATTCCAGGAAGCGCTCGAACACATTCACCTTGCATACGGCAGTGAACTTATTTCGTTCGAGGGTGATAATTCCGTATTTGAATCGAGCAAAGATATTTTAAAAAAATGTCTGCTTCAGGTTGTGAAAGAAACCCATAAAAGAAAATTATCTTTATCGTGGATTGTGCTGGTGATTTTGGCATGTATAATCGGTTATTGGGGATTCTCGACAGTACGAAGCAATCGACGCTGGAAATCACTGCTGGAAAAATTGAATAACGAACCGGGAATTGTGGTCACTTCTGCAGAAAAACACAGAGGAAAATTTTATGTGAATGGAATCAGAGATCCGCTGTCTGCCGAACCTGCCACGTTTATACAAAAATCTCTGCTTGATTCTGATAAAATCATACAAAGCTGGGATTATTACCAGGCGCTCGATCCTGAATTACTGATTGCCAGAGCTGAAAAAATCCTCAAACCTCCATCAACGGTATCGTTAAAACTGGAAAACGATACGCTCTTTGCATCGGGGGAAGCATCTCATCAATGGATTACAGAAGCACGGCTCCTTGCAAGAAACCTTGTATCTGTTACCCGGTACGATGATTCGAGTCTGATTGATACAGACATGGAAAAATTTAACGCCATAAGAAAATCAATCGAAAACCAGATATTCCTGTTTCCGATAGGGGATTCACGATTACTACCTGGCCAGGAACATGAGTTCGAACAATTTATTGCAGAGATGCTTAAACTGACCGATATTGCAGAATCTATGAATAAGGAATTCCTCATTCAGATTAAAGGCCATACGGATAGTACCGGCCCGGAATCCCGTAACACACAATTAAGTCAGCAACGTGCAAATACTGTATTCGGATATTTAATCTCACACGGGATTGACTCACGATTAATAACAACTACCGGCGTTGGATCAAATGAACCTGTTTGGGAAGATGATTTATACGAACATAGGAAAAAAAACCGCAGAGTATCGTTCAAGATACTTGCCAAATAAGTTTTCGTTTAATCAGTAAAGAAGAAAAAAATGAATACAAACGATCTGATTGATATTTTTTCATTTTTAAATATTGCCATATTAGAACGCTCCGACAATGGCACATTCAGGTTTATAGAGACAGCGCCGGCATGGTTCAACACTCTTTTTGCCGATGCTGTTCACAAAAACAATGAATTGATTACGTCTGAAGTATCGGACTTTCTTGAAAATTTCCTAATAGATGCAAATCAACTGTGGCTTTCCGGTTCAACAGGAAGAATAAAATCCGGTATATGGATAGAAACCGATTCTGATGACATGGATTACGCATTAGAAGCAACCGCACTATCATTAAATGAATGTAAAATATTATTGATAGAACAACTCGATATCGTTTATAAGGATAAAAAATCTGTAATTCAAAAGGGTCGTGATCTTCACCTCGATTATCTTCACATAAACAGATTGAAAGATGAGCTAAGGAAATCTCATCGTGAACTGGAAACCATTATCGCAGAAAGGACAGAAGAATTAAGAAATAGTTATGAAATGCTGAAATTAGAGATTTATGAACGTACAAAAGCTGAAGAAGAACTTATAATATCACATGATAAAATAATGAAATTATCCAGATACATGGAATCGATACGGGAAAAAGAAAAAAAACTGCTGGCACGTGAAATACATGATGAGTTGGGACAGGTGTTAACCGCTTTGAAAATGGATGTTGCATGGCTGGAAAAAAGATTTGATAAACAACAGATTGCCATTCACGAAAAAACACAATCGATGAAAAATCTTATCGATTCATGTATAAAAAATGTGCATAAAATCTCAACTGAACTGCGACCGGGAATTCTGGACGACCTCGGATTAATCGCCGCAATTGAATGGGCGGCAGAAGATTTTTGTAATAAAACAGAAATTGCCTGCAAACTGAATCTACATACCGACCATGTATTTCTCGAACCTGATAGCTCAATTGCTATCTATCGGATATTTCAGGAAATATTAAGAAATATATATCACCACGCCTGCGCAACAAAGGTAGAGATTGAGGTTGAAACGGATAATGACAGTTTTGTTCTGACGGTTGCCGATAACGGTAAAGGAATAACGGAAAGTCAAATAAATAACAACAATTCGCTGGGTATTATCGGTATGCAGGAACGCGCGAATAACTGTGGTGGAACATTTACCATAAAGGGCTTTCCCAACAAAGGAACCACGGTATCGCTAAGGGTGCCGCTGAAGAAGAAACTGAGTAATGATAAAAATACTGATCGTTGATGACCATCCCATAGTACGAAAAGGAATGAGGCAAATCTTGTCTGAAGTCGATGATATTCAAATCACCGATGAAGCTGACAAGGCGTGTGATGTCCCGGTAAAAATCAGGCAACAACACTTTGATGTGGTTTTGCTTGATATATCCCTTCCCGATGTAAACGGGCTGGAAGTATTAAAACAAATTAAATATGAAAAACCAGACCTTCCGGTTTTAATTTTAAGCACCTATCCGGAGGAGCAATATGCAGTCAGAACTCTGAAGGCCGGAGCGGCTGGTTATTTAACAAAAGACAAAGCGCCTGGCGAATTGATCAACGCTATACGAAAAGTGTCGGTGGGTAGAAAATATATAAGTTCTTATGTAGCCGAGAAATTAGCAGATGAGTTGTATAAAGATTCGGGAAAATTACCTCACGAAACACTTTCTGACCGTGAATACCAGATTTTGACATTAATCGCTGAGGGTAAAACATGTAACGAAATTGCCGATATGTTATCACTCAGCAACAAAACAGTAGCGACGTATCGTTCCCGAATTCTGGAAAAAATGGATATGAAAAATAATGCCGATATAATAAGATATGCATTACACAACCATATAATAGAATGATAAATTCCCAATATACATATTGTACCGGAGATAATACAATTCCAGCATTAAATTACTATATATTTTATCATTATTGCCTTTTTTTTATCAGAAAATTTCCTACACCTTAATACTATCAAATCCTACAAATATTTCAGACTTCTGCCTATACCGTGATTTTTTTTGTCGCAATAACTTATAATTGTTTAAATAATCAATTCACTCCAGGCAAATTAATATGATTAAATAGATTATTATCTTCTTCGCTTGCTATGGGCAAATACCGATGAAAGTACTAATTGCAGATGAATCGGATGTTATTCGGGACAGGCTGTCAACATTACTTTTTGATACATTCAAAAGTATAGAAATACTAAATGCCAGCAACCTGTCCGATGCAATTCAGTTAATTAAGAAGGATAAACCGGATGTCGTAATTCTGGATATACGAGTATCGAGCGGAGATGGTATTTATTCGTTAAAAGAAATAAAAAGCATACCGTCTGCCCCCATTACTATTGTATTTACACAGTCTGTGTATGCGCAATATCGAAGAAAATGCATGGAGATAGGAACTGATTACTTTTTGATAAAATCAAATGATTTTGATAAAATCCCTGATCTGTTAAAAAAAATCAGTAAAAAAATCACTTGAATTTGACTATCCACCACCAAAGGTGGTGGCTTTTCGCCAAATTCATGGCTTTGCCACCGTGATTTCAAAACGTTATCAGGTATAACCTTAAAAACATGACCACATGCTGAGCATGTGGGTTTTTAAGGCGGACTAAAGAATATCAATAGCGAATTGATCATACATCAAACCAGGCAGTATTACAGTATATATCAAATGACAGATTTATTAACATCAAAAACACCTGAGAGGAGGAACCCTATATATGAAAAAAATAAACAATACTGATAATGAATGATTCTACAATGAAAATGTACAAAAGAGGAGGTTAAAACAATGTACAAACAAAAAAAAGTAATGCCCATTTATGTGTTTATTCTTACAATGTTATGCTTTTGCATAATTCCTTTCGATGTCATTGCCGAACCAAACGATTTAGGCACCTCATTTGAAGGCGGCAGAGGGTTATTGAATATGAACTCCGCTTATACGTTCGGGAAAGCGCATTATGTTATCGGTCTTCAGGGACTGTTTATGCAGCGGGAACACCCGGTACTCTGGAAACCGGCAGGAGAATATAGAAAAGACAATCCGACAATAATCGGTCTGCCGATTACCCTGGGATTAACCGATGAAATCGATGTTACGGGCAGTTTGTATTATTTTCATGATTCACGGCCTTTTCTAACACAGGAAAACGTTTTCGATTATTACGACAGTCCCACATCAGGACTAGGATCGGCGCGGTTGGCGGTCAAAGGCAGGCTTCCGTCAAAAATTGCCAACCGGCTTCTTGTCGCAGGTAAAATCGGCGCAACACTCGATACATCGAAAGAGCAGATCGACGGCATGAATTACCGGTGGACCCGTGCCGCAACAGATATTGATTTTTCTCTCCTCGAAACTTTCAATATCACACAAATTATTGATTTACATCTTGAACAGGGATTCGTACTTGCCGGTGATGACTGGTATGAAGACCGTTGGGTATTCGCAGCCGGACTGGAGGTTACTCCGACACCAAAATGGTCATTTGGATTGGAACTGGATACCAGAACATTCCACTGGCGCAGCCCTATGGTAGCGCTCATGGAGGGACCGTACACCTCGAAATATGAAAGCGCAAGCCGTATAGGTGATTCACGATGGTTAACCGATGAGGGAATGGATTTTGGTGATGACTATGTATTCATCACACCATCGGTCAGATATCAGTTGTTCAAATCGGTTTCGTTAAATGCCGGGGCGCTGATTAATGTAGCGCAAGACCAGGCAGATCCGAAAGAAAAAGTTCAGTTTAATGTCGGTATCGCATATGGCGGCGCTATGGATTTTCTGCTTGATACCGATGGTGACGGTGTAAAAAATAACAAAGACCGGGAAAAAGACACACCAGCCGGATATGCTGTCGATGAATTTGGTGTTTCACTCGATACCGATAAAGACAGGGTACCCGATGGCCGCGACCGTGAAATTAACACTCCGAGAGGAGCCACGGTTGATCAATATGGTGTGGGGAAAGACTCCGATGGCGACGGTGTTTACGACGGTATCGATAAAGAGCCGGATACACCTAAAGGAGCTACGGTTGATCAATATGGTGTGGGGAAAGATACCGACGGCGATGGAATATATGATGGTATTGACAGAGAAGTCGATACACCTAAAGGGGCGCAAGTCGATCAATACGGCGTAGGTAAAGACTCCGACAGCGACGGCGTTTATGACGGCATCGACAGACAACCAAATACACCCAGAGGCGCAGTTGTCGATCAGTATGGCGTTGCTTTAGATGGTGATAACGATAGCGTGCCTGATGGTATCGATCTCGAACCCAATACTCCTCCGGGAATCCCTGTCGATAAATTTGGCCGCGGGATTAAACCGGAAGAAAAGAAATTCCTCGATGAGGGGACAATAACCGTTCATAAAATTAATTTTGCATCAGGAAGTTCAAAAATAACACCTGATTCATTCGACATTATCAGGCAGGTAGCGGATATCTTCATTAAATATCCCACATTGAGAATTCAAATTGAAGGACATACTGACAGCAGCGGTGGCAGAGATCTCAACCTCAGGCTTTCAAAAGCGAGAGCACAGGCAGTTCTTGATTTTATGCTTGAATACAGCCCGAACTTACATCGTGATAGATTTTCAGTTGTCGGTTACGGACCGGACAAACCGATAGCACTGAATACCACTGTTGAGGGACGTAAAATGAACAGAAGGGTTGAGTTTGTTGTTCTTAATAAAGAAGAGCTCAAAAACATAACTCCTGTTGAATAAGTTATTCCCATCATGGTTTAATTTGAGATAATCTCTCAAATTAAAGAAGACAAATCATTAAAATGCAGGGGCGAAAAATACATTGCCCCTGCATTGAATAACCAGGCATTTTACAAATCAAACCATATCGTTCAATTTACATATTATTAATGATCCAATGACAAGCTGTGACGACGGTTTTATTTTTATGAACGATTTCAAAACAAAATTGTAAATTATTATTCTTTCAGAAAATTCAACATTCTAAATGTACACATACATCATAATGATTATGATTCGACAATATACTGAATAATATCTTATTTAAAAAAATGGAGGTTACCGATGGAAAACTGGTTGATCAAACTCCAGGATTTATTTACCGTATTTGGTTTAAGAATAATCGCTGCTCTTGCCATTTTTATTATCGGACGATGGATTGCTAAACTTTTGAAAAAGGTTATCCACAAAATTATGGTTAAAAGAAACATCGAACCAACCATTATGACGTTTCTTGAAAATTTAATATATGTTTTAATTATGACATTTGTCATTTTAGCTGCATTAGCGAGGCTTGGGATACAGACAGCTTCGTTTGTTGCCGTAATTGGCGCTGCGGGCCTTGCCGTAGGTTTTGCCCTTCAGGGATCACTGGCAAATTTTGCCGCCGGTTTTCTCATGATAATTTTTAAACCGATAAAAGTGGGCGATTATATCGAAGGCGCGGGGACTGCAGGTGTGGTCGAGTCTATCGGTATTTTCACTACCGTATTAGCAACTCCGGACAATAAAACCATCATAATCCCCAATTCAAAATTAACCGGTGATAATATTACGAACTATTCAACGAAAGAAATCAGGCGGGTAGATTTTAAATTTGGCGTTGCATATAATGCGGATATTCAAAAGGTGAAAAGAATAATAGAAGAAGTTCTGAAAAATGATACCCGTATTCTCGACTCCCCCGCCCCTACAATCGGCTTATTGGAACTTGCCAGTAGCAGTCTGAATTTTGCAGTCAGGCCATGGGTAAAAACCCCGGATTATTGGGATGTATATTTTAATATAACCGAAAATATGAAAAAACAATTTGATAATGAGGGTATCAGAATTCCGTTTCCTCAAACTGATGTTCACCTCTATCAGAAATAAACTGGTACTTTTCCATTTGAGTTGGAGTATATAATTGATTATTTGAGGAAAACACTTCTTAATCCAACGTTAATTGAGTATTTACATTTCACATAACCTATAACGAACTAATTTGGAGATGAACCTGTTATAAAACTCATCCTCCCGGTCATATCTCTTTAAAATATAATAAGGGACATGACCACAGCACAATTCCCCTTTTCCATTATCCGGGAAGGGGAACTGTGCATAAATGATTTGATATTAACTTGATAATCGAAACAATTGCTTGTATAATAGAGCTGAAATCATTAATTATATATATGCATGAAAGGAGGATTAACATATGATGAAAAAAAAGATCTGTATGCTTGGCGCATTTGCAGTAGGAAAAACAAGCCTGGTCAGACGTTTTGTAAAAAGCATTTTTTCGGAAAAATATAAAACAACAATCGGTGTCAAAATAGATAAGAAAACAGTTACATACAATGGCGGCGAGATCGATCTTGTATTATGGGACCTTCCCGGTGAGGATGATTTCCAGAGCATACAGATATCTTATCTTCGCGGAACTTCAGGTTACCTGTTGGTTGTGGACAGCACCCGTAAATCCACACTCGACAAAGCATTTGAGATTAAAAAGAATGTTGAAGCCATTATCGATAAAGTACCGTTCGTTATGGTAATAAATAAAAGCGATCTTACCGATGAGTATGATTTTGAACCGGATACACTTGAATCATTGGAAGAGAGTGGAATTTCATTGGTAAAAACAAGCGCTAAGACCGGTGACGGTGTCGAGGAAGCATTTTCCACACTGACAGGAATGATGCTGTCAAAATAAAAGATTAGAAATATGATTTTTTTATTATTACCTATTAATCGCTAAAATTTTAACTATACGCCTGCAAAAAAATTCATATAATTTGTAGAGGTTAACAATGGCAAAAGTTAAACTTGAAGATATACTTAACATGCTGGATATAGTAGTATTGAAAAAACAAAAAAGCGGCTCATTCAGTTTGATAGGAAATGCGCCCGGTTGGTTTAAAACGGATGAACCTAATAAGCTGCTGAGAAAAAAAGAATTCACCCCTGAGGATTATTACCCGTTTCTCGAAAGTTTTCTTGTCGATGCGGAATGGTTCTGGACAAATCAGCCGGCAGACCGAAAAAGATTCAGGTCAGCCCCATGGTTTGAAGAAGATACAAACGGAAATGAATATTACCTTGAAGCATCGGCAGTAGTGCTGGACGGAAATGAACTTTTACTGATCGAACGGCTTGGTGATGCATACCGTGAAAAAGCTCTTATTTTGCAAAAAGCCCGGGAAAAAGCTCTGGAACTTGAATATCTCTATAAGTCGCATAAAAAACTTTCGAAAGATGCCGAAGAATTACGCGATTTATATGATGTTCTGAAAGAAGAACTATTTCGTGATTTATCAAGAAATTATTAGCTAAAAAAAAGATGCGATCAGAACAGCAAGACTTATTACAACCGCTCCCACCACAAACCAGCGCATGCGTTTCACCTCGGCGGTAACACTGTCGAGCTGTGCTGAATGCTTGTCGACTTTTTCTGTAATGTTCGGCATCTGCCCATATATCTGTTCCACTCTATCGCTCATGGTTATAATTTCGCTGCCAAGCGGACGGTTTTCCTCCGTAGCACACAGATTATTGATTCTATCGGCAGTTTCGTTCAGTTTGTAGAGATCAAACAGCAGTACTTTTTTAATCTCATCCTGTTTCGAAAGGTTTTGCTGTATATTATCCTGGGCATTTTTGAAAATATTGACCAACCTGTTATTAATCTGCCCCGACATTTCCGTTAAATCTTTGGCAAGTTCCTGTACGGTATGAAACATCATTGTCGTCATACTGCCAAGAAATCTCTCCTCATCGGTTGTAACCATTCTACGGATGATTTCAGCGCTTTCGTTAAGTCTGGCCAGGTCCTGTTTCAGTTTCGATTTAACCTCATCAAAACCTGCAACATTTTTCTCGGAATATTCATGAATCATGCTGTTAATTTCAGAAATATCTTTCTTGACACTCCCGGTAGAGTTAGATACTTCCTTCGAAATCAATTCAATGCCAGATTGGATACCGGCTATTTCAGTCCCA
>JAFGMP010000203.1 GCA_016927495.1 Candidatus Latescibacterota bacterium
GCATCAGCTTTGGCATTATCCCAGAATTGCACAAAATCATCGGGCATTTCGGTTGTCGGTTTGATCGATAACGGTTCGAACGCTGCCGTTCCGCATCCGTCATATTCCTTGCCATCAATCTCCACATATGCCCAGCACCTGAGAAAGCCCGGTTTTCCCATCGTACCGCCGTCGATTTGAATGGTACCTTTTTTAAGCGTCAGCGTTTCTTCTTTCAGAGGTTTCATTTTTTCAGGCCTGACAACACACCGCACCTTCAAACCGTCCACAGGATTTCCGAAATGGTATGCTGTTACGGTGAACTTAACTTTTTCCCCTGTCCTGTACACCCAGTCGGGATGATCGGGTGTAACGATGATTTTAACTATTTGTTCCTGCGGCTGTGCACAAACACAGATAACAAAGACAAAAAATGAACACATAAACGAAACAACGATTGCGCTCAATATTTGTTTCTTCATGCAAACCTCCGTATTTTTTTGTAATGGTTAATGAAAGATATATTTTTCCTGATATTTTTTCAACGATTTTTGGCAAATTCTTTTTAAAGCAAGTTGTATAAAAAATTTTATTAGCCATGGATGGTTACGGATACTATAATTAACCCGGATTTATTATAATACAGGGCACAAGATGTTGTGCCCCTGCAAATTCAATGTCCCTTATCCCTTGTATCCTGTACCTTATACCTGTTTTTAAAAAATCCCGGTAATCACGTTTTAACATTGAAATTGAACTCGAGAAAACTAATCACTCACATACACAATAATATTTTTTATATTACCGGATAATTCTCATAATTACTGTAAGCTATTCGCATACCAGTAATTGCAGATGTTTTTCGCAAGTAATACAACGTACCTTTAAACCGAGGAGAAGGCTATGAGAAAAAAATCCCGCGCTGTATTGATATTATTCTTTACAATCTGCATTATCGCGGATTCTTCACTTGCTGAAACGGTTACCGCTCACTGGGGCGGAAATGCGCACATGATTTATGACAGCGGTTTCATGCACATGCTGAAAAAATGTTCCGGGGACGATGTTTGTCTGTTCAATATGGAACTCATTCACAATGATGCTCCGGGAGCCGGAGCAAGCGAAAAAGGTGTCTGGAGCGATGTAATCTGGGGCAAAAACCGTGCTCGAAAACATCTTATGCTCGATGATCCGAGAACAAACAAAGCATGGTTGGTGATTTTTACCATACATCAGGGAAAATATCCTCTGCAGTTCGAGGTAAACGGTAAATCGGCTCAGGTGGATAATTGGAATCCATCAAAAAATCAGGAAATTTACCGCTGGGCGGAATTCCCTGCCGAATGCCTGAAAAAAGGCAGAAACATAATTGATTTATATTGTCCTGAAGCCCAAAGTGAACAGGAGGGCTGGGAAATTTATATTGCCCGGGCAGATGAATTCGAAGAAGGCGGCGGAAATCCGGCAGATGTGGGGAAATCATCATTTAAATCCAGAGATGGAGGCGAGTCATGGAAGGAAAGCCCATTCGGACCTCTCGGTCAGACACGGGCGGAATATTCGGTACGCATCAGTCTTGACAGATATGTGAATGCGGGATGGCTCGCAACTCCGATTATCGATCTCTGGAAAGGTAACTCCGAAAATTTTATTGTTCCGCTCCGTGAAATTAATAAAGTTGAAATTTCAATGAACTCGGAGGTTCCCGAGGAGACGAGTGTAGAATATTTTTTGCGTAAAGGTCCCAATCCTGATCCGTTTTCAAGCGACTGGGGGCCTTATGAGTATCTCGGTGATGGTAAATCAATATCGCTTAATTATGACCAGAATTCCATGACAAGACGATATATACAACTCAGGGCCGAGTTGAAAACGACGAATCCACTTAAATCTCCCGTAGTGAAATCAGCGTATGTTTCCGTAGAAATGAATCAGCGTGTTCCGCTCAACAGAAATATTCATATTATAGAGGCTGATAATGAGCCGATTAAATATTCGTCAATCGATTGGGAATGGGAAAAATGGGACCGGCCCGAATTCAAGGAACTCCGAAAACTTGAAAACCTTGACGAGGTTGTCGCAGTAAGCCGAACCGAATTCGATGCACAGGTAAAACTACTCGACTATGTAACCAAACGATGGCGCCACTCCAACCCACAACCGGAGTATCCCGGCTGGGATGCAAAATCAATCCTGAACCGTATCGACAATGCAGGCGGAGGCGGTATGTGTATTCAGTTCAACAACACACTGGGCGGATTATGTATGACCTTTGGCTGGCAGGCCCGGCTTGTGAATGTTGTGGGACACGAAATATGTGAAGTATGGAATGACGAGTATGGCAAATGGATATTTCTCGATGCTGATTATGAGAACAATTACAACTATGATCCCAATACGGCCGAACCTCTTAATATGCTCGATCTACATAACCGTTATCTGGATTACTACTTTCCCGAAAAGCCCATCGATTGGATGAATGACATGATAAAGTGGATGAACCCTATAGACGGAAAATCGGTACCGGTGAGCCGCGGATCACTATCACAACATAAAACATCCTCCTACATAGCAGAAGGAACTATGTCTGGTTTCTGCAACGCTGCTTTCATGCGAATGGTTCCACGCAATAACTGGTATGAAAAGCCCTATCCACGACCCCTCGCTCACGGCAGTTCCTGGTGGCCGTGGGACGGTTACATCAACTGGTATGACGACCGTACACCGCCGAAACGTCAATATTCATGGCATACCGACCGTCCCCGGGATATGTGGCCCGATTTGAACAAAGTTCATGTTGATGCAACATCGTCGCTCGGTAACGACCGTATTTTCCTCAGATTCGAAACTTATACCCCGAATTTCAGCCATTTTGAGGTCAATGTCGATGATGAAGGCTGGAAGGCTGTAAGTGAGAGATGGACATGGCTTCTACAATCGGGCAGAAATACGCTCAGGATTCGTGCGGTAAGTAAACTCGGTGTAAAAGGTAAACCATCTTCATTTGTAGTTAACCATGCTGATGCGCCGTTTGACGATTATTTGAATTATTAATATTACAAAACCGCCCCTCTTAAGGAGAATAGAGGGGCGGTTTTGTGTGGTACTGTAGGATGCCGGGAGGCGTTCCCACGTAACGTTTCTCATATAATCAAGAAGTAAGCATACAATTTTTCGAACTGAGATCCCATGAAAATCTTATTACTTCTGATGGAATTTCTGTCTAGCCATTATGGGATCTCAGTCCTTTATATCTATACCGCATAATTTGTATTGTGGCACTTATCCGGCAGCTATGCGGTATGTACACCATGTAAGTATTCAAAGGAAAGAAGAATGGAGCCGGGTAGAAGACTCACATGATGTGATTATTATATTTTGCAAAATACATACCAAAAAGAAAATAAGTCATTAAATATTGTTTTTAAATGATTTACAGAATTTCGGCAAATTTCACAAATAAAAAAAATGTCCGTTTACGTACACCAAGTGTATCGTAAACGGACACTATTCGATGTTTATATTATTCTGCTTATTTACTCAAACCCTTGAAAAAGTGACCTCCATTTCGGTAAACATAGAGAAGCACGGCTTTTTTTGAGTTTTTGTACTCATTTCTGAATAAATCGATGGAATCAATTGTCTTATTGTTAATCTCCCGAATTACGTCACCCGGCATTAGTCCGGCTTGACTTGCCTTGCTGCCTGATTCAACCTGAAGAATTACAACGCCGTAATCAATTTCTTCGGGTATTTTGAATTGGTTTTTAATGGTATCGTTAAGCTGAGACACAGTTAGACCGTCCAGTGAGTCACTATTTTCACTTTTTTGCCGTGTTAACGCTGCCTGTCTGACTTCATCGGTCCGTTCTGCAAGCTTAACCGAAATATCTTTTTCCTTACCATCCCTGAGAATCGTCACGGTAACTTTTGTATCCGGCCCGATAAATGCAATTTTATTTCGTAATTGATCCACCGAATCTATTTCCTCGTTTTCAACCCGTGTAATAATATCACCGGATTTCAATCCTGCTTTTTCTGCCGGGCCGTCTTCAAAAACGTCCGAAACCAAAATCCCTTTTCTCGAAGATAGGTTCATGGCATCGGCTATATCCTGAGTTATCTCCTGTATACCGACACCCAGCCAACCCCGTACAATTTTACCATGATCGATGAGATTGTCCATAACAGTTTTTGCCATATTCGAAGGTATGGCAAATCCGACTCCCTGATAACCTCCCGATTGGCTGGCAATTGCGGTGTTAATTCCTACAAGCTCGCCTTGAAGGTTAATAAGGGCGCCACCTGAATTTCCGGGATTTATTGCTGCATCAGTTTGAATGAAGTCCTCATAATCAACCAGTCCTACATGGTTCCTGCCTTTTGCCGAAACTATTCCCATGGTTACGGTATGGCTCAGCCCAAAGGGATTTCCAATGGCAAGAACATACTCACCAAGCCTGAGCACATCCGAATTACCGAAGGTCAGAGGCTGCAGATCTTTCACATCACCTTTTAACTTCACAACCGCAAGATCACTTTCGGGATCGGTACCTAAAATTTCTGCCTCAAATTCACGTTCGTCATGAAGCACAACCTTGATTTCTTCAGCATCCTGAATAACATGGTTATTAGTAAGGATAATACCATCTTTACTCACAATGACTCCCGAACCTAAACTCTGCTGTCGTTGTTCGGATGGCTCATCAAATCGAAAATTCGGTCCAAAAAAACGTTTGAAAAACGGATCGTTGAAATAAGGAGAATTTTGTCCGCCATAGGGGGATTTGATAACTTTTTTAGATGATATATTTACTACACTCTTAACACTTTTTTCAGCTACGTCGGAAATAGAAACATTTACACCTTTTTGAGCAATTGCTTCTTGAGGTGTTAAAAATGTTTGAACATGTTTACCGAGTAAATTTTGAGAAGAGGATTGCGTGTCAGTAACAATATTGTTGTATAACCAAACGACAAATAAAAACAATATGAAAATCATCGATATACCTGCAAACAGTTTTTTTGATTTAAACATTATAACCACCTCCGAATAATTAATTCGATTTTACTAATTACATATTTTTAAAATTAAATTGCAATTCATGTGCCAATCCATGGTAAATCATCACATGTTAATGATTATAAATAACTTACGGAATATAGGTTATTTTACTTCATTTAGAAAAACAGGCAAAATACCGTGAAAATGGCAGATATAATGCCATAATGGCAGATTTTTTGGATTTGGTGATTAAAAAATGTTATGGTCTTAAGAACAAGTGTATATCGATATATTTTAAATGAATACAAAGTCCATACAATTGTAATATTAGTTTAGAGTACCGGAACGAACCATCGATCATTAACCGGTATTTTTCATTAAAACTCAGTGGAAAATGGTTGATAATATATATGAAATCTCCGTATCATAAATAAGAGTTTTTATTTCCCGTTAAACCTCTTTATGATTACATATCAATATTTTACCGGAGGGAATAGTATGTCTAATAACCTTTTTTCACGAATTCTTGTCGTCATTTTATTAATAGCGGCCGCTTTACCTGTATCTGGTGAAACGGTCACCACTTTTTGGGGCGGCAGCGCCGGACTGGTGTATGACACCGGTTTTATGCATATGCTCATGAAACATCCCGACGGTGGAGTGTGCCTATTTGACATGGACCTCATAGAGAATGACGGTCCCGGCTCCGGCCACAGCGAAAAAGGAGTGTATACCGATTCTATCTGGGGTGAGAATCGTGCACGGAAAATATTGTCTATTGAAGAACCACGCGCTCAATCGGCATGGATAGTTATATTCCCTCTCTACAAATCGGGGAAATATCCGCTCAGGTTTACCGTAAACGGACATGAAAGCGAAATCACGAACTGGGATACTTCAAAAAACAAGGAATGGTACCGCTGGAGTGAGTTTCCTGCCGAATGGCTGAAAAAAGGCAAAAATGTTATAGATCTCTATTGCCCGGAAGCAAAAACAGAGGAAGAGGGGTGGACAATTTTTTTATCCCGTGCCGATGAATTCGAAAACGGTGGAGGCGACCCGGCAGATGTCGGCAAAACATCTTTTAAGTCCACAAACGGCGGTGAGTCATGGAAAGAGAGTCCGTTCGGACCCCTTGGTGAAACCCGCGCCGAATACTCGATACGTTTAAGTCTAGACCGCTCAGTTAACACCGGTTGGCTGGAAAGCCCTGTTATCGACCTCTGGAAAGGTGATTCAACCGGCTTCATCGTCCCCTTGCGTGAAATCAGAAACATGAAACTGAAGATCGATTCTGAAATGCCATCCGGCACAAAAATCGAATACTACTACCGAAAAGGAGCTGGTCCGCAGCCCTTTTCCGATGAATGGGAACCTTACCAGTATATTGGCGAAGGAGCAAAACTTGATTTCGAAACCGGCGATGCAGACCTGAACAGACGGTATATCCAGTTCAGGATTGTGCTGTCAACAGAAAATCCGCTCGTATCACCGGTGATAAAATCCGCCGAGGTTACCGCGGAACTTTTCGAGCGTGTTCCCCTTCACAGAAACATCTACGTCGTCGATTATGAAAATCCGACAATCAAATACTCATCGCTCGACTGGGAATGGGAAAAATGGGATCGCCCGGAATTTCAGGAGTTACGTAAACGTGAAAACCTCGATGAAGTAATTGACGGAAGCCGTACTCAATTCGACGCCCAGGTCAAACTGCTGGACTATGTGACCAAACGATGGCGGCACAACAGCCCGTTCCCGGAGTTCCCCGGATGGGATGCCCTGTCAATACTAAACCGTGTGGAAAGCGCGGGCGGCGGCGGATACTGCCTGACATTCAACAATGTGCTTGCGGGTATGTGTATGGCTTACGGCTGGCAGGCGCGGATTGTCAATGTCGTCATTCATGAGGTTGTCGAGGTATGGAACGATGAGTACGGCAAATGGATATTCTTCGATGCCGATTATGTGAACCATTATAACTATGATGTCACCAATGCAGAACCACAAAGTTTACTGGAGCTTCATTACAAATATCTGGACTATTACTATCCGAATCATACCCTCGACTGGATGACCGATGAATTTGTCTGGTTTCCAATCAAAGAGGATAAACCCGCCCCGGTAAAAATCGGATCGCTTTCTCATCATCAGGACAAACAAGTGACGGGGTTTATTAATGCTGCTTTTATGCGCCTGGTACCCCGAAACAACTGGTATGAGAAACCTTACCCTCGCCCGTTATCGCACGGCAGCGGAACCAACTGGCCGTGGAACGGATATGTGAACTGGTATGATGAGCGTACACCGCCAAACCGCAAGTATAGCTGGCAGACCGACCGCCCGAGAGACATGTGGCCCGATCTCAACAAGGTGCATATCGACGCAACAACAGGATTCGGGAATGACCGCCTGTTTCTGCGTTTTGAAACCTACACGCCCAATTTCAGCCATTATGAAGTCAACGTGGACGATACCGGCTGGAAAACTGTGTCAGACCGGTGGACATGGCTTCTGCAGTCCGGTAGAAACACAATTCGCGTTCGATCGGTTAACAAGCTGGGAGCCAAAGGGAAACCGTCGACCTGTACCATAAATCATGCTGACGCACCGCTGGCTGATTATGAAAATTATAAATAAAACATAAAATTACATACAATTCAGTTGGGAGCATAAGTGATGGAAAAACTAAAGTGTAGCCATAATATCAAAATCCGTTTTGTACTGTTACCGGGCAAAATTAAAACGATAGCAATGTGTCATCTGCTTGTGTTCCTTTTAACATCACCTGCTTTCTGTATGGATAAAACCATACCGGGAAAGTTTATTGTCGAACCGCCGACGATTATTTGCGCCGGTTTCGAATGGAACATCGAAGGTGACGATAACCGTAATGCTTCGGTCGAGGTCACTTACCATGAGAGCGGTACTTCTCAATGGCGGGAAGCGCTACCTCTGCTTCGTCTTAACGGTGAGAAAGTTGTGTTCGGGGAACTCATAAACTTTACCGCACCGAACATGTTCGCCGGAAGTATTTTCGATCTGAAACCGGGTACCGGTTATGAATGCCGTTTTGTTCTGAAAGACCCCGATGGTGTGAGCGGACAGGCAAGCAAAACAGTTACAGTCACAACTCGACAGGAACCCACTGATTACAAAGGTGAGCGTGTTCTTCATGTATATCCGCCCGATTACAAGGGAGAAAAAGAGGAACCAGCATTTACCGGTCTTATGGAGGCTTATTACGGCCC
>JAFGMP010000204.1 GCA_016927495.1 Candidatus Latescibacterota bacterium
AAACTAACTGTTTGGTTTTTTTAAAAGTTACCTGAGAAATAATAATTTGCCCTGTTCCGTATAATCATTTCCGGCATTGAAACGGTACATATAAATACCGCTCGATACTCTGTTGCCCAGATTATCGGAGCCGTTCCAGAAAACTTCGTGTGTACCGGGGGGCATAAAGCCATTTTGCAGCGTTACAGTTTCTCTTCCGAGTATATCATATACTTTAATCGTGACATTACATTCCGAAGGCAATTCGAAACGAATAGATGTTCCCGGGTTGAAGGGATTGGGGTAGGGTGGAAATATCCGGAATGATGATGGTGTTTCGTAGACATACGTAATGAAATTGTGGGAAGCTACTTTCTTGCTTGAACCGGTTAAAGATTTCGCCTCAAGCCAATAATAATAGTCAACACCTGATGTCACTACAATTTTATCGGTAAAAGTGTTAACTCCTCCGGGAACAGTAGCAATTTGTATCGTATAAAATTGTTCCTTTTTTATCAAATCTTCAATGGAATTAAGTGATTCCAGCGATATTGGTTCGGTAAATTCGGGATTTCGCGACCGGTAAATAATATAGTGTGTTACATATTCATCATCCGTCGAGAGTACCCATGAAATTTGAATTTGATGCCCTTGATCGTCAGGCACATCGGAGACAACAATATCGGTTGGAGGTGATAACTGAAATTCAACAACATTGATAGTATCGCTCAGATAATCGTCATATCCTGCCAAATCACTTACTCTGATCAATACCGGAATATTTGTACCTATATCACCGGTCATAGGTGTGCCGTTTAATAAACCATTATCATCTATTTCCAGCCATTGTGGCCCATCGATTATTTCATATGTGATAGAATCGTTTTCATCTGGATCTGTTACTACAATTTCAAACATATATGTAAAACCAGCAACAGCATCGGAGAGATGCTGAGTTTGTATTACAGGCGGGTAATTTTTAGAAATAGGTTTGGTTTCCTGGGATTGTGAAATGATAAATGCATATGAGCCATAGCCGCTGTCTCTCATGAGTCTGATAAAATATGAACCGGGATTGGCATTAGTAAAATGAAGCTGCTGCACGGTTCCAAAAATATTTGTATATGCCAGTTGTTTACCATTGATGTCAAAGAGATAAATTTCCTGTACGAGTGTCGAATCGTTTATTGATGTGATATACAGATCATTCCATTTCGAATTGAGAGTAAAAGTATAATAGTCTGATTCATCCATAAATGTGATAGTGCCATATCCCAGATGACCGGTATATGTTCTTTGGGTAATACAGTCAATTGCAAACTCAGTGGAATTATTCGGCTCGATGTCATTTTCCAATGAAGCCGAAACAAAATTGTCTGTGATGCTGTATGCACCCTGATTTGTAATTCTCAGCGCATTGAGATAATATGTTCCTGCCGCCAGATCATTTCTTATTACAGTCTTGGAGTTATCTGGAGTGGTAGCTTGCGCGAGTATCGTGGTTTTGTCAGATCCATACATGAAGATATTGAGATTAAGAGTGTCATCCGATTGAGTTGTTATTGTCAAAGCGCCATCAGATTTTGTAATCACTTTCCACCAGTCCGATACATCACGTATTTGGTTGGAAATATATCCGAGATGTCCGGTATCACTGATATTGAGAGGAAGAACGGATGCTTCGTCTGCGGAATTATTAGGTTCCGGGTCATTTAGATATTGTAGCGGTTGCTGGGTTATGGAAACGGTATATGTTCCATAATTATTCGTTCCTTCCGAACCGAGTCTGACATAAAATGTCCCTGCAGCAAGATCATCCCGCCGTATGGATAACGTGCCTGAACCGGTTTTGTTTCCAAGATGAGCGGTAGAGTTAAAGTCAAACAGGAATACTCCGATATTCAACGTGGAATCACATTGAACTGTGACCATAAGAGAACCATCAAGACTTGTGTTTACTTTCCACCAGTCGTATTGATCTTTATATTTGTTTCCGTAATAGCCCAGATGGCCTGTCATTTCGGTATCGATATCGATAAGTAATGCATTTTCCGCTTTATCATTCGGTTCTGCATCGTTTGCAAGGGAAGCGGAAACAAGAGTATTTGAAATGGTATAGGATCCGTAACCGGCGCCGTCACGGAGGTGAGCGTTAACATAATATGTACCGGGGAGAAGGTCATAACGCCGGACAGTTACGGTACCGAGACCAAACTGTGAAGAAAGTAATTCGGTCTTATCCTGATCATAAAGCAACAGGTCCATATAGAGCGTCGAGTCCGAGACAGTAGATATTATAAGAGATCCGTCGGTAAGTGTTGTGATTTTCCACCAGTCATCGGTATCTGTTACGCCGTTACCAAAAAATCCGAGATGGCCGGTATCACTTACACCCGATTTGAGCAAAAAAGCGTTATTAGCACTATCATTGGGTTCAGGGTCGTTTTCAACCGGCGGTGGCGTGAGTGTATTTTTGATGGTGTATGATCCATACGTATCTGATTCACCCGAAAGAGATACTTTAATATAATAAGTGCCCGGCAGCAGGTTATTAATCACTACTTTTTGAACATTGTTACCACCTTCAGATGTACCCAGCAAAGATACTGTATTTTGATCATATAAATAAATTTTTGTATTAAGGATTTCTTCCGGTTCTACCGCAATTTCAACTGCGCCGTTATACGGCAGTATTGTTTTCCACCAGTCTGTTCTGTCAATATGAAGTGTTTCGGTATAGTTAATCGAATAATATCCCAGATGTCCTGATTTATTGACGTTTATATCGAGTGTATCAGCTGTGGTTACAGTTGAATTCGGTTCTGTATCTCCTTCAAGTGAGGCTTGTGTGAACTGTGCGATTATGGTGTAATTACCCCCACCGGAAACAAGTGTAACTTTAATATAGTATGTACCCATGGCACATTTTGGATATTGATTACCTGCAATCGCTATATCTTGAGCGGAGTATAAGGAAACAGATAAATTGAATGACTGATTTGTATCAGTCAGTATATTTAAATTACCGTCTGAGGGCAGGGATACTTTCCACCATGTAATCGGATTTTGATAGTTTAGTCCCCACACGATCGATGTATCGAGAGGCAGATTGACCGCAGTTTCAATTGAATTTTGGGCTTGAGCCGAAAGCACAAATTGTAATAATGTCAGATATAAAAAAATGAGTAATGTGCGAGATATAATTATCAATCCAACCTCCTGAATATCAAGAAAGTCAGCCGTATGGAGAAAATAGTCATTTAAGGTTGTTTATTTTGCTTCACAAGGCGTCTGGCAGATTGAACAATAGCCGATGAGGGAGGCCATGCGCCAACTGATTGTTGCAAATGTACAATTTCTTTTTTTTCGCCTGGCGACCACTGTATAATTTCTTCCTTTTTCATGATGCATAAAGTGGGTATTTTAAGAGTCGCAGCGAGTTGGAAGAGGTCTGTATTATGAGTAATGGCAAAAAAACAAAACGACAGCATACCCGCGACCATTGATATCGGTCTGTCTTCAACAAGAATGATATTTCTGCCAAATGTCTCTTTGAGTGCGGCAGCGATTGTTCTTTTCTCAGGTTCATAAACAACAACAACCTGAGCTTTGATATCATTCAAAATAGTTTTAATAACTGATTCAGCGGTTTTACGACTTATAGGTTCACCGACTATTTCCTTTGTAAGATCGAAAGCCACAAACCTGCGGCTGTTTTCACCTGACAGAAAACGTCTTTTAGCTCCATCGATTATTGACTGACCGACAGCCATCTTATAATCTCTGACTGATCCTTCAATCCCAAGTGTTCTGAGCATTTCAAGATAGCGATCAATTTCATATTTAATTCCGCGCGATGGTACTATTTCAACATTGAAGAATTGATTTTCGTTATCATTTTTAAAAGATATTCTGAGATCTGCGCAGGAAAGACGGGTCAAATAGGCCATCTCTGTTTCAAATTGATATGAAAGATAGAATGCAATATCGAAATTATTTATTGAAAGTTGTTTGCCAAGATTTTGAAATGATTTGGAATATGGATTGTTGATTTCTTCACCAAAAGTAAATACCTCGTCAATGGTGGAGTCGTTCTCCACGAGAATACTCCATGTGTGGTCGACTGCAACGGTAATTTGAGAAGATTGGAAAGAATCCCGGAAAGATTTGAATACACGGGCGGCGAGAAGAATTGTACCCATTCTGTTATAGGGGATGATAAGAATTTTACCCGGATTTTTTAATATTCTGGTAATGTTTACGGGTGGTGTGTCTTTAGGCATCGGAAGCTGGCCTACACGTACCAGTTTTATTTTGCTCTTTAAGAATTCAGCTATACTGTTCATCCACGAGTCCTGAAAGAAATAGTGCCGATATCAATTGATGTACGCCGAAACAAGAGTTCAAAATCAATAGTATCTTCAAGAACTGTCGGTAGAATTAGTTCTTTTACTGTGTCCGATCCCTGTGATATATATGTATTTATGAACGGTTTCGATGATATATTGGAAACAAGCGATACAATCGTAAATTTTTCACCTTTATTGCACCGAAATACCTCCCCGGGAGTTAAGGCTATTTTTGTTCCGTCATCACGTTCGACTATTAAATATTCTATGGTCGGTTTACTCAGAGAAACATATATTTCACCAATGACTGTTCTGTCGTGAAGCGCTTCAATGCGAAACAATTTTCCGGATTTATTAACGCTCCAGTTATTCATCAGTTCGGTAGCGGTATTTATATAATATCCTCTGTCATCTCCATCATTGAATTTTTTATTTCCGATATATCCGACAAAATTACACCGTATTTCCTGATTGGTTGAATCTTCAACCTGAGCGCGAATGATTCTCAGTACATCCCCTTCTATAATATGAAGAGTATCACCGGTGGACACAACCACATTTTTATCTGCAACATTAATTTCAAGACCGGATAAAAGTAATGGCGAAGATATTTTGATGGCATTATCGGATATTTCTGCAGAATCACTGGTAATTTCTATCGGAATTTCACCGCACTGGAACGCATCCTTGTATACTTTAATTGTTGTAGGGGAATTGATTTTTGTTACCCTGCCTAAATCATTGGTATTCCCGATTCCGTCAATATCGATTGAGAGCCCGCGTTTATAATTTGCCACAATTGACATTACATGAATTGACGCTCCTGTCGGAACAGAAAGAGTTGATCCGTTTTTTATTGCCAGCGGAAGCGAATTACCTATGATATTTACTACCAGATGATCGAGTTCGGGTGGTGGTAGTGAGACGCTGGGGTGCTCGGGTATTATGTCGTATTCTTTCATGAATGCATTTATTGCCAACGTCTGATAACGTACTTTCGTACTGATGTGAGTAATGCTTTTTGATGTTTCCAATCCGAATGCAGGAATTCCTGCCACGGTAAGGGCATAAAAAGTCGCACTATTTCGCTGTTCTTTGTGTTTTGATTCATCCGAAAGCGTATTGTGATTATTAAAATGAAAATGATGATCGGTATAATAAATATTTGTATTGATGTCATGTATTACACGGGTTGCCGTTGATTCAAGTTCGATGACTGTTCCATCGGAATGTGTGTAGATGTCAGCATCCGCAATAATCGACTGACCATAACGCATCGGATTTCGGAGGTCTGAAACATACTCGGGATAATAATATCCCGAACCCTCGTGAAGATTCAGTAGTACATCACTTCGGCCAATCAGGTCTTTCAGTATTGCGACAATATTAGAGTCATAATCCTCTTGTTGTGCTTTATCGGGGCCGAATTTACGGTTCATGTCGCCGTTAATACCCCGCTGGTTCTTTTTTATGGTATAGAAATTTGCCCGTGGTACTACGATTAAATTGCCTTTTTTGAGGAGAAGATCCGCATATAAGTCCGCTGCGAGATACCCGCCCGGTTCATCGCCTTGAATGCCTCCGATAATCATCATCGTCTTACCTGGTTTTTCACCCTCGATGAAATAAATCGTAAGTTCGTGGTCCGAGTTTTCCAGATATGTTATTGTTCTTGTTTCGGCTTCGGATTGTGTGATGTATAACGGAAAGAGTAATAATGATAAACACAATAACGAGGTATTTTTCAAAATGATCAGAAAATTCATAAATTTATTCCAACTTATATGAGCTTATTAATGCAGCCCTGTAATAATTAATTATAATTTATTTACACTGAATCGTTTATCCACTAATATGAGACCATCCTGTGAATAGGCCAGTATTCGAAAATCTTTGAAGTCTATATCGTAAATCAAATCAGTTATTGATATATTTATTTCTTTCTGTTCGGATGTAAAGTACTCGATACCGTTTCGGTAATCAACAGGAACACCCCTGAAAATGGGATTCCGGGGATAAATAACAGTTTCACTTGAAATATCGGCATCGGGATTTATAATAAGCCATATATAGAGCTTATTGTAATCAGAAATATTTAAAAATGAAAAAAGGATCTCCATTTCATTGTTATTGTGGCGTGCTATTGAAAGATCGGTTAAATCAGGTTTTGATGATTCCGTGTCTAAATATTTGATCTCGACTGATTTATGTACTGAATTTTCCTGTGGATCGGTGTTCTGTCGACTAATGGTAGTTTCGGGAGTTTTTAAATACGGTATATTGATTTCCGTGGAAATGAATAATATACCGAGGCTGGTTATCACACAGGTAAAAGCGAAAAAAAGTATGATTAAGATGATGGAACCCGAGGTAATTCGTATAGTCACGGGTTCCTTCGTTTTTTTTAGTATTAAAAGAGTAAACGGGGGTTTTATCATGATACATCGTTTTACTGAAAGTGTTCTGCCACAATTTTCCAGGAATTATCTTCCGAGACGAGATACAACGTTTTGAAACCGCTTGTTGAATAGTTTGTGTTTTTAATTGAATAATGCTGGTTGAAATATACGACCATACTTCCATTATGTTCAAGAAAAATATAGTCGTCGGTTTTTATATTTATATCATTGTTTCTTGCCCATTTAATCTCTTTATCTTTTTTCCAACGTGCCCGTGTCATTCCCTGAGACTCGAAGGACGGTGAATAGTATTCAATATAGTCTTGAACTCTTTTGTCCTCCCATGACGAACGCCAGCCTTCGATAATCTGGATAACTTCTCGCTTTTTATTTTCAATTGTGCTTTTTTCGATGAAATCCAAAGAATTTACTATGATCATCGGAGTTTTGTTTACGCTGATATATTTATCGAGAACTTTGATTGTTTCATTTGTTGTTACTACGCATCCCCGTGTTTTATTGGATGAGGTGGCGTCAAATGGTTCATCAGTGCCATGCAGCCAGATTCCGCTCCCGCCTTTTCCTTGCAGGTGGTCAATTGCATTGGGAAAATCGGTAACAAAAGCCATTTCACCGTAGAGGTAAGCATTAGTTTTGCCTACAATTTTATTTAAATCTTTTCGGGAATATTTCTGTGTTAAAAAATATATACCTTCGGGAGTTCTTTCATCACCCGATGTTTTTTTGTCACCATGGTTTTTACCCGTCTTGCATTCAAACGTATCGATTAATTGCCGCTTACCATTATCATATTTGAATAGCATAAGTGTGTGTGTGTCTTTTTCTACGATAATAACGTATGGATACGTACTATTGTATTCTACTATAACTTCAGGCCAGTATTTATCATCAGCTAATTTATTCAACTGTGGTATGGCAACCGGTTCTATTTCAGGTTGTTTAAAAGGCGCTTCAATATCAAGCAATATGCATAACTGTTCCAATTCATCTGTTTCAACGCCGAGTATTGTTGCCGCTTCATTTAAGTCATTTGTTTTTTCCAACGTTTTTTTAATCGAACTTGCGGCAAATTTTTTTAAAATTTGTATTTCTGTCGATGTATTTTTACTATCCGGCAGATTTTGAGCAAAGGGGAATGATTCCATTGTTACGGTACAAAATAGTAAAATAAAAAAAACAGTATAGAATTTAAAATTCATAGTAGTTATTATAATCTCCTGTTATATTTTTATTAAACCGGGAATAGTGAGTGATTAATGATTAGTTTTATAATATAGCTTTTTGCGTCACAATGTCAAGTTTTGACTCATGCCAAGTATAAGTAAAATTCAAAGAATAGTATAATTTATCGAGCACAACACACTTGAATGACTTAATGAATATGAACACACCTATAATAGTATTAATGATTACACTTGTTATAGGTTGTTTTATATATGGAGTGGCGATCAGGGTGATCATATATGGATTAACCAGAATCGAAAATATAACAAGTCATTCAAACACATGTTTTATTTCAGTTATCATTGCTGCCAGAAACGAACGCAACACAATCAGTTCCTGTCTGGCCGCTCTTGCAAGCCAGGACTATCAACCTGACATGTTTGAAGTTATTGTAGCGGATGACCGTTCAATCGATCATACAGGGGAAGTTGTCAATCGCTTTTTAACGATAATTAAAAATATGGCTCTTATCAGAATTGAAACGGTACCGCAGGGGATTTCTCCGAAAAAAAATGCTCTGACTCAGGCAATTAAACATGCGAAAGGGGAAATCATTCTTCAAACCGATGCTGACTGTATACCGCCTGTAAACTGGATTTCAGGTATAGCAAGCCGGTTTGATAACAAAATAAATATGGTTGTCGGTGTAGCGCCCTATTTCAAAGCGCCGGGTATGCTCAATTCATTTATCAGGCATGAGTATATCTGGAATGCTGCACTTGCCGCCGCAAGTATATCATTGGGTCATGGTACTCACGCCAGTGGAAGAAATCTTGCTTTCAGAAAAAAAATATTCGATCAACTCGAAGGTTACGGAAACAAGAAAGATGTGCAATCGGGTGATGATACATTGCTTTTACAGCAGATACGGAAGTTAAATTCAGGTTCGGTAAAATACTTGCCCTCCAGAGAAACTCATGTCTATACTTATGCTCCACGAGCCTTTTCGTCATTTCTTCGCCAAAGAACACGTCACATGTCGACAGGTAAATTCTTTGATCCGTTTCTCATTGTTCTCGGATTGATTATTTATGGATTTCATATGCTTTTATTATCGACTCTTTTATTATCGGTATTTTCTGCATGGCTGTTTTTACTTTTTCTGGCAGGTTTTATCGTTAAATGTTTAGCAGATGCATTTACTGCCCGGTGCGTAAGAGATACGATTGGTCTTGAAGTTGAATGGAAACAATTTTTACATAATGAGTTCTTTCTTCTTATATATATGTCGGTTATGCCGCTTCTCGGATTACTGGTTCCGGTAACATGGAAAGAAAAGTAGTTGAAAAATGAAAGCGAATTTCGTATAATATGTACGTGCGCCCATGGCCCAATGGATTAAGGCATCTGACTACGGATCAGAGGATTGGGAGTTCGACTCTCTCTGGGCGCACCATAAATAACAAATAAATACGGCCACTTATAGAAAATATGTAAGTGGTTTTTTTATTTTGTTTGAAATGTTTCGTACTACTCAGGTGCTATTATATTTGGATTGTGTTATTATTCAATAATACTATGTGCGTGTTTATGACGAAAGGGTGTGGGACATTTCGCCTAATGGGGATTTTATCGGTTATGGGTTATTTTTGGTGTTATTTTGGCGGTGGTAAAGATTATTTATTTAAAAAAATTAAGTTGCTGTGTGATGACATTAGTGTCTTTAAAAGATTTTTTATTTCGCGTCCCACGCGACCATATTTTCTTTTTTGGGTA
>JAFGMP010000205.1 GCA_016927495.1 Candidatus Latescibacterota bacterium
TCCACCACCAAAGGTGGTGGCTTTTCGCCAAATTCATAGCTTTATCACCACGATTTCTAACTTCTTTCAGGCAAAGCCTTCAGCACATTACCACGTGCTGGACACGCGGATTTCTATGTTGTATTAAATAGTTGTAATTGAGATTTAGATTAAGAGAACTTGTGTACAAACTTTAGTATTATTTGGTCATTTAATGAATAAAAGGAGGATAAACTGAAATGCTTCGCTTACATATGATTCCAACAAATGGTGATGCAACACTCCTTCGTTTCATCGAGGAGGACAAGGAGGCCAATATCTTGATTGACGGAGGAAACCGCAAGAACGAATGCCTCTCCTATTTGAAATCTCAAGGCGTGACCAAAATTAATCTTTTGATTGTTTCACATCTTGATGAAGACCACATACGTGGATTGCGTAGAGTTGCAGATGTAATACCTGTTGATGAACTCTGGATAATGGATATCTCACCATTAATACCCTCAGCAACTAAATCTCTCTATATGATGAAATGTTACTATGAATCTAAACTTATTATGGATGGCAAAAAAATAAAAAGTAATAATAAATTCACTGTCTATGATGGATTCAATAAACAAATTGGTCCTTTCTTTTTGGAAGTGCTGTCCCCTCCCAAAAGTCTTTATGAATATCTCAGGCGTCCCAATGTGGTCGAAAAAGTTTTGTCTTCTCACAAAGGCCAGTCAATAGGTCGTTATATTCGAGAAGAGATAGAAAGACAATTGCGAAAAGAAGATGTCAACGGAAACAGAGAACGCCATAAAGCAATCATATCTAATGTCATTGAGCAGTTTGATTTGAACATACCACAAAGAGAAGACGAAAAAGAATTATTTGACAAAATGGACGTTGATTGGAAAAAACATGACCGTTTCTATGAATCTGCACGCAGTCTGTTTAATGACATAAGCATTGTTGTGAAGATTACTTTCGATTATCACGGAGTTAGAGAAACATTTTTATTTCCCGGCGACCTAACTAACTGGTCGCTGGTTTTGGCAACTCATCAAGATGCACTGAGAGGTTGCATAACCAAAGTACCACATCATGGTAGCAGTATTCATGTTGATACTGAAGAGTATTACAACTACTTCATTTCACAAATAAACCGGCTTGACTTGAGGAAACTATTTCCACCCCCTTTTTTGAACTCATTGGATGATTTGAATATTATATTCATGCGTTATTGGAAAAATCCATTTTTTTTGATGCCGTCGCTTCCTGGCAATTTACCATTAAAGGGAAATCTGGATTCTCGTGGTGTCTATGAACTTCTTTCACCGAAACACTCACTTATCTATCCTTATAAAAGTTCGTTCCGCCTTCCCCGTTTGGATGTCCGCAATGTTATAAAGGCAAACTCTTCACAAACATCATGCAACTTCAAACAAGGAAAAGTATCTGTATCTCATAGGAGAGAAGACGAACCATGCATGGACTGCTTCAACTGCAATGAACGGGGTAGGGGTACTGCAAATATGTTTGAATGGAAATAAAATTCGGTTCGATTAGACGGACATTACACTTAATTTCATACCTAACGCTCAATCGCCTAATTCGGCTTCAATTAAAAATCAATGCATAATTAAAATCATTTTGAAAGGCGGTTAGACCAATGCTTACTCAGGATGATGTGATTTACTTCGTTATAACCGATCGTTTCTGTAACGGCGACCCGGCGAATGATTACAATACCGACAAACAAAATCCGTATGCATTTCATGGCGGTGACTTTGCCGGTCTCATCAAAAAAATACCATATTTCAAGACGTTGGGAATTACAGCGTTATGGATTACTCCCGTATATTTAAATATTACCGATTTTTTCGACAGTGCGGGTTATCACGGCTACTGGGCAATGGATTTTGAACGGATAGATCCCCACCTCTACACTCAAAAGCCCGGAATAGTCAAAGGAAGTAAGATCTATCTCAAAGAACTGGTCGACAAGTTCCATGAAGCGGATATTAAAATCATTCTGGACATGGTGGTCAATCACACCGGATACCATACACCTTCGTATGATGCATATCCAAATAAAGAATTTCTGCCTCACCATTTTAATGTCCACAGGGACGATGATCCTGTAAAACAATGGCTTTCGGGATTACCCGACCTGAACCATGACCAGTCTGAAGTCGGAGATTATTTCGTACAGAATATTATAGATTGGATTAATGAAACCGGTATTGACGGAATCCGTATGGATACGGTAAAGCATGTGGAACCAACATTCTGGTATCTTTTAAAGTCGTATATAAAAACAAGTAATCCTCACATCACACTCATCGGTGAGGTACTGGATTATGATCCGTATAATGTTGGCCGCTATCAGCAGGAGCATGATTTCGATACGCTCTTCGATTTTCCTCTTTGCGGTACGATTAAGGGCACGATTGTATGGGATCAGCCTATGACAAACCTTGCCCGTCCCCGATTACATAAGGACGAACCAAAAGGGATACTGGATTTGGACAAGCCATATACAAACGCCAATCGTCTGGTTACACTATTGGATAACCATGATCTGGACCGGCGTATTACGACCGAAATATTAGACCGGGTCGGTCATTGGGATTGTGATCTCACTCGTAAGATTCTCAAATTATGTCTTTCAATGCTTTTTACGACAAGGGGAATTCCACAGATATATTATGGAACCGAAATCGGTATGGAAGGCCGAAAAGATATAGATAACCGCTCTGACATGCCATGGGAATTATTCGGTCTTGATAATAAACCTGCCGCCGAATACTCTTTCGAACGTAATATTTTCGACCATTTAACCCGAATGATAAAAATACGAAGCGAAAATAATGCAATTCGCTATGGTTATCTTTTCACTTTATATGCCGATCACTTTCTCTATGCATTTTTAAGGGAATTTCGTGGTAACATTGTTTTAGTCATTATTAATAATGGACGTGAGCCTATGCCGTTTCCCATATCTATCGAAATTGCGGCAAACGCAAACATTCCTCCCCGAATAAAACAGATATTTGCTGATGGCCAGCTTTTAAAAAGCCAGTTTAACGAGCTTCCCGATATAACGATCCATTCGGGACGTGTTGAAGTCAAACTTCCGGGTAAGACTGCGGGTATATATATAATGCAGTAATTTTGATGCATGTGTCATGGATATTGTATGTAAAATGTATGCCTCGTTGTACTCTCTTCGTGGTTTTGGTTGGGATTTTTCATTACCATAATCTCTATTACTGCCTGAACCGCAGATAACCATGCTAAAATGGTGGCCATGTTACGTCTTGGTAAAAAAGACTGCTACGACGCGACACGTCTGTTTTATTTTATCATTTTTTTAATCAAGTAATCAGGCAAATCAAGGGAATCATGGTTCAGACAACCAACACAACAGGGCAACCACAGAGGGTTGCCCCTACAGGTAACATATCCTGAGTATAAAAGGGCGCAAGATTTTGTGCCCCTACGAACCCTCAATACTTTTTAACATGTCTTTCATCTTTTAACTTCTACATTAATTACAGATTTTAAGATGAAGATCACCATTTAACCGAATAAAAACTTGACATAGCTTTAAATTTTATTATATTAACTACCACAGTGGTTACCATTAAAAAAACTTAGCCACTTTAGGAATATACATGCAAATTGGGCGTATAGAAGAAATTATGACCGGCCTTGGTTTTTCATCCTATGAATCGAGGGCATATGCAGCGCTTGTCGGTGAAAATCCGCTTACCGGTTACGAGCTTTCGGGCAAGTCCGGGATACCGCGCTCAAAGATATATGAGTGCATCGAACGTCTTAAGCGTAAAGGGCTTGTATTACCGGTAGAGGGCAATCCGGTTAAGTATGTTCCTGTTCCTCCCGATGAATTTGCAAGAAGGCTTTCCAATGAATTCGAATCATCGATTCAAACACTTGAGTCGCTGCTTGCAGAAGATATTCAGACGCCTGCTATCGATTATATTTTTAACATCAGCGGCTACGAAGAAATCATCGGCAAAGCATCGGAAATGATCCGTGACGCCAATACATATCTCGATTTGTCAATATGGGACAATGAGGTCGAATATCTCATGGATGACGTGCTACTGGCAAAAGACAGCGGCGTTCAAATCCGGGTGATAGTTTTCGGAAATTCCTTACAAAACTTCAAAGAAATATACCGTCACCGGCCATTATCCGAAAATGAATTTGAGGGTAGGTGGATAACTGTCCTTAAAGATAACAGCGAAGTTCTGACCGGTGAATGTTCCGATACATACGGAAGTATCGCAGCATGGACTCGTAACAGAAGCCTTGTACACACAAGCATGAAATATATCGAGCATGAAATACTCAGAATACAGGAAAGCAGTAAAGAGAAAAATGCAGAATAATGGAAAAATATTTCAAAAAAGACATGATCGGCGTATTAATGATGCTGCTTTCAGCGGCGCTGTTTTCATTTATGGCCCTGTTTGTACGGCTGGCATCGAAGACTATGCCGGTAGGTATGATTGTGTGTGTCAGATATGCGTTTTCGGTTTTGTTTTTTATCCCGTTGATAGCAATGAAGCAGATCAAAATTCGACCTGTGAATCATCGTCTGCTTTTATACCGTGCTTTGGCAGCGGGTTTCGGGGGATTGTTTTATTTTCTGGCAATAGCTAATATTTCTTTAGCAGAGGCGGTCATTCTGAAATATACATTTCCGTTATTCGCAATTGCCGTGTCCGCAATATTTTATGGTGAAAAAACCGGACGACTGGTTATTTTTCTGCTGCTCTGGAGTTTTATCGGTGTATTCGTTATGATGAATCCTAATTCGTTCAGCTTCCGGATCGGTTATGTCTGGGGAATATTGAATGCCGTATCGGCAGGCGCTGCAGTCGCATTCCTGAGAAAATTGAGAGCTACCGATGACTCAACAACAACAACCTTTTTTACCGCAGTTGCTGGGACGGTTATTTCACTTCCCATGCTGCTTATAGGATTACAGATACCCACGGTTTCCGAAAGCGTTCTGTTACTCTCGGCTTCGATAATGGGACTTTCAGCGCAGTATGTCCTTGCATACGGCATGCGATTCATTAAGACCGGTGCGGCAAGTGTTATTATGATGGTTGAGGTAGTTATTGCATCGGTGCTTGGTTTTTCCATCCTCGGGCAAATTCCGACAATTCATCAGTTGCTGGGCGGTGCGATGATTGTTTTAGGGGGAGCCGTTCTGATAGTCCGCCAGGGGAATAATAAAGCAAAAAAAATATAAAAACATGACTAAACGACAATTTTCATTTTTAAACGATAATTTATTTGAAAGGATTTTTACATGTCATTAAACGTTACATTTGCAGACCGTCTCACAAAAATGCCACCGTATCTATTTGCTGCCATTGACGAAATGAAGGCTGAAGCTAAACGTGCGGGAAAGGATGTGATCAATCTCGGAGTCGGTGATCCCGACTTGCCGACACCGCCGCATATTATCAAGCGGCTGCAGGAAACCGCTACCGATCCGGCGAATCATCAGTATCCGTCCTACACAGGTATGATGGATTTCCGCAAAAGTATGGCCGCTTATTACAAACGGACACGAAATGTCGAACTCGATGCGTCAAAGCAGGTGCTTACACTCATCGGTTCAAAGGAGGGTGTCGGTCATATCCCGCTCGCATTTATCAATCCGGGCGATACCGTTCTTGTGCCCGACCCCGGTTATCCGGTTTACGGTGCAGGAACTACATTCGCCAACGGTGAGCAGTACCTTATGCCTCTTCTCAAAGAAAACGGATTTTTACCCGATCTCGACGCAATTCCCTCTGATGTTGCATCCAAGGCAAAGTTGATGTTCATCAATTATCCGAATAATCCGACGGCTGCCTGCTGTGATATGTCATTTTTCAGCAAAGTCGTCGATTTTGCAAAAGAGTATAATATCATCGTGGTACATGATGCGGCATATGCTGATGTGACTTTTGACGGGTACCATGCCCCGTCATTCCTCGAGACTCCCGGAGCGCTCGATGTGGGAATCGAGTTATACAGCCTGTCCAAGACATATAACATGACCGGCTGGCGGATAGCAGCAGCACTCGGAAATGCCGATATAGTCAGCGGCCTCGGCAAGGTTAAGACAAATCTGGATTCCGGAGCGTTTCAACCAATCCAGTATGCGGGTATGACCGCGCTCGATTCCGGACAGGAATGTGTCACCGAAAACAACCGTATTTATGAGGAACGCCGGGATATACTTGTCGAGGGCCTGCAGCGTTTGGGATGGAATGTGGAGAAACCGAAAGCCACGTTCTATATATGGATCGAAATCCCGAAAAGCATAACCTCGACCGATATGACAGCTTTACTTATCAAAGAATCTGCTATCGTCACCACACCGGGAGTCGGTTTCGGCAAACATGGCGAAGGTTATATCCGGATGACGGTCACTACATCAAAAGACCGTCTTATCGAAGCGGTCGAACGTATGGCAAAAGTTTCCGTTTAATTATAAAGGAGAATATAATGCACTGGTTTCAATATGAGGACGGAAGACTTCTCTGTGAAGATGTCCCGTTACAAAATGCGGCAGAGGAATACGGAACTCCTTTGTTTGTATATTCACAGGCAACCATCGAGCGTCACATACATACAATCGACGGAGCCTTCAATGATGTGGATCATCTGACCTGTTATTCGGTAAAAGCCAATGCAAACAGAGCGCTGCTTAAGATTTTGACGGATTACGGCCTGGGCGCTGATATCGTATCCGGCGGTGAATTATTTCGTGCACTCAGAGCAGGTATTCCGGCAAACCGTATCGTTTATTCGGGTGTTGGTAAAACCGATCAGGAAATACAATTTGCTCTTGAATCCGGCATCCTCGCACTCAATGTGGAATCGGAATCGGAATTGAGGGCAATCAACCGTATTGCCGGAAACATGAACAAAAAAGCGCCCGTATCGTTCCGTATCAATCCTGATGTCGATCCGAAGACTCATCCGTATACCTCGACAGGATTGAAAAAGAACAAGTTCGGTATCCCACATAGTGAAGCACTCAAAGTGTATAAAGAAGCATCAGCTATGTCAAACATCACTATTGTCGGTATCGACGCCCATATTGGCAGTCAGCTTATCGATGTATCGCCGTACCGTGAGGCAACCGAATTACTTGTAAAATTGGTCAATGAAATTTGCGAACTCGGAATCGATCTGAAATTTATCGACATCGGAGGAGGCCTCGGTATTAAATATGGAGACGAGGAACCACCCGATCCCAGTCAGTGGGCTCACATGATTATTCCGGCGCTTAAAAAAACAGGATGCAAGCTTATTATCGAGCCGGGACGGTCGTTAATCGGAAACGCCGGTATACTACTGACACGTGTTCTGTATATTAAAACAAACGGTATTAAAACATTTGTCATAGTGGACGCTGCAATGAATGATCTTTTCCGGCCATCATTATACGGTTCTTATCATGATATTTTACCGGTAACGGATACAAACGAAGAAAAGCAGATAGTTGATGTAGTCGGACCGATTTGCGAGTCAGGAGACTTTATCGCAAAGGACCGCATAATCAGCATGCCGAAAGAGGGCGACCTGCTGGCGATTATGAGCGCCGGCGCTTACGGAATGTCCATGTCATCAAATTATAATTCCCGCCCAAGAGCTGCGGAAGTACTAATAAACAGGGACACAATGAAAATGGTCGGCAGACGTGAAACGTACGATGATCTTATAGGACGTGAAACAGACTAATTTTATTAATATTTCAAAAGTATGTTGGCGCTTATATATAACAGGTAGTATATTTGCACCGGAACTGCATAAAGAACAATTTAAATTCATACGCACAAGATGTATAAGTGTTGGACTGTTTTTCGTTAATATCAAATCATAACAATACTTGCTTTTACGATATGAAAATGTTATTAATTAGTGCATAACCATAAAGAAAAACACAGGAGGAAACAATGACAAGTATTATAAACATCGAAGGTCGCGAAATTCTCGATTCACGGGGTAATCCCACAGTAGAAGTTGAAATTGTGCTTGAATGCGGCGCTATCGGCAGGGCATGTGTTCCCTCTGGCGCATCTACAGGTGAAAACGAGGCTACAGAGTTGAGGGACGGCGACACCACTCGTTACGGTGGCAAGGGTGTGCTGAAAGCGGTTGATAATGTTAACAATGTAATCGCACCGGAAATTGAATTCATGGATGCCACCGACCAGTTCGGTATCGACAATACCATGATTGAACTCGACGGGACCGACAACAAATCCAATCTTGGTGCGAATGCCATTCTGGGCGTATCCATGGCAGCAGCACGCGCCGCTTCGGAAGCGGTCGGCCTTCCCCTGTACCAGTATCTGGGCGGAGTACATGCGAGGCTCCTCCCTACTCCGATGATGAATATTCTCAACGGCGGTAAACACGCTGACAATAATGTCGACCTTCAGGAGTTCATGGTGATGCCGGTCGGCGCTCCGACATTCCGCGAAGGGCTCCGTATGGGCGCAGAGGTTTTTCATGCATTGAAAGCGGTATTAAAGAAAAAAGGCTATAACACCGCTGTGGGCGATGAAGGCGGATTCGCTCCCGATCTTAAATCAAATGAAGAAGCCCTTATGGTCATTATGGAAGCAATAAAAAAAGCTGGCTACAAACCCGGCGATGATGTAAAAATCGCGCTCGACCCTGCTGCAAGCTCTTTCTATAACAAGGACAAAGGCCTCTATATTCTCGAAGGCGAAGGCAATCGTGAGCTCAACAGCACGGAAATGGTCGACTTTTATGCTGACCTGATCAAAAAATATCCCATCATCTCCATCGAGGATGGCCTCGATGAAAACGACTGGGACGGATTCAAACTCATGACAAAAAAGCTCGGGAATAAAATCCAGATTGTTGGCGATGATCTGTTTGTTACAAATACAAAATTCCTCAAGAAGGGTATCGAGAATAAAGCGGCAAATTCAATTCTCGTCAAAGTAAATCAGATAGGAACGATTTCCGAGTCGTTCGATGCTATAGAAATGGCTATGAAAGCCGGATTCACCGCTGTCGTTTCGCACCGTTCGGGAGAAACCGAAGATTCGACCATTGCCGATATCGTGGTCGCGGCAAATACCGGTCAGATCAAAACCGGATCGGCAAGCCGTTCCGACCGTATCGCAAAATACAACCAGCTTCTCCGTATCGAGGACGAACTCGGTGATAATGCAGTATATGCAGGTAAAGATGCTTTCTATTCGATCAGGTAACAATCAAACAATAGACTAATTAACTATACCATTAACCATTTACGATTGATTTTTGTATGCTCGATATAAGATTTATCAGAGAAAATGCCGACCTGGTGAAAGAAGGCGCAAGGAAGAAACACATCGAGGTAGACATCGACCGTCTGCTCACCGTTGATGATCAGCGCCGTAAACTCCTTCACGAGTCGGAAAACCTGAAAGCGGAAAAAAATGCCGCAAGCCAGGAAATCGCCAAATTGAAGGGTGATGAAAAGGGTCAGGCAATTGTCCGTATGAAAGGCGTTACCGAAAAAATCAAGGATCTGGAAGCACGTCTTACGGAAGTTGTCGACGAATTCAATGCTCTCATGCTTCGTGTACCGAACCCGCCGGATGAGGAGGTTCCGGAAGGTGATGATGACCGGGATAATGTTGAAATCAGGCGCGGAGGCATTCTTCCCGAATTTGATTTCGAACCCCGTGACCATGTGGAACTCGGAGAACTTCTCGATATCATCGATATTCCACGGGGTGTGAAACTCGCTGGCAGCCGTTCGTATATTCTTAAAAGCGAAGGTGTGCTCCTCGAATATGCGGTTTTGATGTATGCGCTGGAAACGATGGTGAAACTCGGTTTTACTCCTATGATTGTACCGCATCTGGTGAAAGACATTGCCATGATCGGCACAGCGTACTTTCCGGGCGGCGAGGAACAGGCATACACCTGCGAACGTGACAGTCTTTACCTGATCGGTACAGCGGAAGTTCCGGTAACATCGTATCATTACGACGAAATTCTCGATGAGAAAGATCTGCCACTTCACTACTGTGGTATTTCACCATGTTACCGCCGTGAAGCAGGAACCTACGGTAAAGACACCAAGGGACTGTACCGTATTCATCAATTCCAGAAAGTGGAACAGGTTATTGTCTGTGCTGCCGACCCGAAGATTTCAGCGGAAAAACACGAATTTATCACTAACAATTCCGAAAATCTGGTTAAAGCACTGGAACTCCCCTACCGTGTTGTTCTGGTGTGCGGCGGCGATCTCGGACAGCCTCAGAAACGCAAGTATGATATCGAATGCTGGATGCCATCCCGTGGAAATTATGGCGAGACACATTCATCGAGTAAGTTTTACGATTTCCAGGCTCGAAGGTTGAAATTACGCTACCGTGACTCTGAGGGTAATGTCCAATTTTGTCATACACTTAACAATACATTTGTTGCAACACCGCGAATACTTATCTCGATTCTCGAGTGTAACCAACAAAAAGACGGTTCGGTTGTTATACCTGAGGCACTCAGAAAATTCATGGGTGGAATTGAAGTAATTGAACCGAAAAAATGAAGGATGAGGTTTTTACAGTGAAGTTTACTAAAATGCACGGACTCGGTAACGATCATATCATTCTCGATCTGTTCAGGGAGAAAATTCCGGATCCGATTGATCTCGCACCCCGTATGTGCGACCGTCACCTCGGTATCGGTGCGGATGGCCTCATTATTGTTGGACCTTCTAAGCAGTTCGATTTTAAAATGAGGGTTATCAACAGCGACGGGAGTGAAGCTGAAATGTGCGGTAACGGAATACGCTGCCTGGCCAGATATGTTATCGAGACCGGACTGACGAAAAAAACCGAATTTGTCACCGAAAGTCTGAGAGGTCCCCATGCGCAGGAAGTTCACATGGATGGCAGTTCATTCGCCGATGTGACAACATCGATGGGTAAACCGATACTTCAGCGAAGACTTATACCAATGAAGGGCACAGATTCTGACAAAGTTGTTGATGAGGCATTGGATGTTGATAGCTCCCGTTACAACATAACACTAATCAACGTGGGCAATCCGCATTGTGTCACCTTTGTCGATGACGTCGACAAGATTAATCTTAACGAGATCGGACCGAAATTCGAACATCACCCGCTGTTCCCGAACAGAATCAACACTGAGTTTGTTCAAATACTCGACAAAAATAACATCAGAATGCGTGTATGGGAACGGGGCTGCGGTGAAACGATGGCATGCGGTACAGGAGCTACTGCATCAGTCATAGCATCGATTCTCAACGGTCATACATTCGACACCGTTATGGTTCATCTGAAATACGGCAGTCTGATAATCGAATGGAAAGATCATGATGAAATATACATGACCGGTGATGCTCATACTGTTTTCACCGGGGAATACAAAATTTAATGTTACTTTTTTGGTGAATTGACGTATAAATGATAGCTTCTCAGATTAGGAATCAGGTATAATTTACTCTTAACATAAGAAAGGACAAATCATGGAAGAAGAAGTCAAAAAGGCACTGGATGATATCAGACCTGCTCTTCAGGCAGATGGCGGCGATGTTGAATATGTTGAAATGGATGGCGATGTTGTCAAAGTCAGACTTACAGGCGCATGCGGAGGATGTCCGATGGCTACCCTGACGCTGAAAAACGGTATCGAGGTTGCCGTCAAAAGGAAAGTGCCCGGAGTATCAAGCGTCGAAGCTGTATAAGGATGTAAAAAGTGGCCGGTAAGAAGCACGATAAAAAAGAATACAATCAAAACTGGGAATCCGAAATCAAAGCATACGATGATGAGTGCAATCGAATCGATGCAGAATTTTATAGCCATGCTCTTATCATCAATCCTTCATCGGGAAATACAGAACTTACCGAAGAGGAAAATGAGGTTCTTACGATGTATCTGAAAGGTACATCGTGCAGTGAAATTGCGGTACAGAATGATGTCGAACTATCTGTTGTTACCGGCCTGCTGGAAATTATCAGGGCAAAATTATCGCTTATTGAATGAATCCACAAATAATCACAGATTTTACCCTGTAAAAACGGATCTTTTCTTTTAAAAAATATTATGGTTCCGGTGCGATATGAATCGCCTTTAGGTAGGAATGTATATACGCCAGAATATATAAGGCTGATCCGGTGATAAGTAGTCCGTAATTATATGGCTTCGGTATCTGTTGTCTGAAACCGGCATCGATATCATTCATGAAGGAATATAGTATCAATGCTGTTGCAACAGAGGTAAGAAACCAGGTTAACGATGTCGGTTTGAATGAATAGCCTTTACGGAAAAGGTTAGTAATCGATATACCGATCACGATCATGATAGTTGCCACAAACGCGGGAGCGATAACCGGCCCGATCCACGGGACCGGTATCAAAAACAGAATATCGGATTCGAACAGAGAAACCGGCCAGTTGATGGTAATCTTAAGCCATATGTAATAAAAAATATCCCATATACCGAATAATATCATAAAATATCCTAAACGCTCCCATAACTTCTTCGCTGTAAGGCCGGTAACAGCTACAAGCATTATAACCGTAGCCGCTTCACGAAACAGTTCGAGGACAGCGAGGTTTGCAGGTATATTCTTTATGGGAAACGTGAAGCCTTCCGGATAGAGTAAACCGCGCAGGTATACAACAAGCACAGCCTCAAAATATCCCATAGCCACGGCAAAGATGGTAATATAAAAAAGCCGTGAACGGTATGCGTTGAAGTTACTATCGATCAAAATATCGGAATTCAACAATTTAAACTGACTGCGGTAATAATATATTTGTTTATCGAATATTATATTTAGAGGAACGGGTCTGTAAGCCGGGTTCTGTATCTCCCTGAGGAGATGACGGTCATTTATCTGGGGAATACGGTTACCCGTATCCTCATGCAGCCTACCCGGGACTCATTACGGCGCGGGCCACGCCTGGCCCCCTATTTGGCCTTGCTCCGGGTGGGGTTTACAATGCCCCGAACGTTACCGTTCGGGCGGTGGGCTCTTACCCCGCCATTTCACCCTTACCTCCGTGATAATGCATATATTATCGCTGAGTCATTTTTTCTGGCTCCAGTAGCTGGAAGAACATATCGACGAAGGCGGTATTTTTTCTGTTGCACTTTCCTTAACCGGTAAACCGGCCACCGGGTATTACCCGGCACCCTGCCCTGCGGAGCCCGGACTTTCCTCACATGAGAATACACTCATGCGCGACCATCCGACCCGTTCCCTGTTAGCTAAGATAACACAAAATAAGAAAATGTGGAAAAAATATTCTGTCTCTCCGCAATGAATGAATATACTGGTTTTCATGCAATAAATAATACATGGCAAAATATCAAGAAAAAAATCTATAATTACCCGCCGCATAATGCACCGCCATCGATCACCAAAGATGATCCGGTAATCCATGAGGATTCATCGCTTGCCAGAAATAATGCAGCTTTCGCTATATCATCCGGTAGACCGAGCCGCTTGAGAGGAACACCTTCTCCCGCTTGACGTACCGCTCCTTTAGGGTCGGGAAATGCGATTGCAGACCTGTGGATGAACGGGGTATCAACCGGCCCCGGACAGATCAGGTTAATTCTGACATCTGGACCGTAATCAAGAGCCACCTGTTTCACCAGGGCCACAAGCGCACCTTTTGAAGCACAGTATACAGCATGATTGGGAAAACCTTTATATGCGGCGATCGAACCATTAACCACTATTGATCCGCCACCTCGTTTCAGCAGTTCCGGAATACCGAGATGCAGCAGGTAATAGACCGAATTAAGGTTAACTGCGATAGTGTCATGCCATTCGTCCGGTTTCAATCCGGTAATCGAACCGAGACCGAGTTTTCCTGCATTGGGGACAAGAATATCGATACCGCCGTATAATCTTTTCGCACAATCGATAAGCGCCTGAGCAGTTTTTATCGATGTAACATCGCCATAAACAAATTCTGCCTTTCCTCCAGGCTTTCTGATCTTCCCCACTACTTCATCACCCCGCTGGCTGTCTCTGCCTCCGATCACGACAGAAGCGCCTTCCTCAGCAAAAAGTTCAGCTATTTTTCTTCCCATTCCACTTGTTCCGCCGGTCACAATTGCTACTTTCTTTTCAAGTTTCCGCATTACTGCGATCCTCGTATGGAATATGGTTTCCCGTCATAATCAGGATTCGGTGTCATCATCTGAGCGCCGACCGATATACGCCAGTCTTCGAGCATTTTCCGTAACTCCTCAGCCTTATCGGGCATTAAAGATGACAGATTATTTGTTTCACCGATATCATCGATGAGATTATATAACTCCTGTGAACCGTCCTCATAATATTCAATCAGCTTGTATGCTCCCTTACGTACCGAACCGAACGGTGTGGTAATATGATAATGCGGATAATGCCAGTAAATTGTTTCACGGTCGATCGTACCGGTTTGTTTAAGCAGCGGAATGAGGCTCTTACCATCCACAAAATGACCGGGATCACCTTTGATACCTGCCATATCCAGCATTGTCGGATAAAAGTCAATGCTTATTACTGGAACGCTGCAGACTGTCCCCGAAGTAACTACGCCGGGCCACTTAATTATCATCGGCTCACGGACTCCGCCCTCGTAGGCAGTTCCTTTTCCCGAACGCAGTGGAGCATTGGATGTAATATTGAGCCAGTCGCCGACACCCGACAAGCCTCCGTTATCAGACATGAAGATTACCACTGTATTGTCGGCGATTCCAAGTTCTTCGAGCTTATCCATAACACGGCCTACACTGTCATCCACACTTTCGATCATGGCGGCATATTCGGGATTTTTCTGTGCCTGTGCAGGTTTTATTTTCGCCTCATATTTCGGGATAAGTTCTTTTTTACCCTCTATCGGTGTGTGTACTGCATAATGTGACAGATAGAGGAAAAACGGCCGGTCTTTATTGTTTTCGATGAATGTCAGCGATTCATCGGTAAGGCGGTCGGTGAGATAAACGGCATCCATTCCGCTTTCCATCGTGGGGATATGATTGTTCCATTCACGGTCGACTGTATAAGGGTGATAATATGTAGGTGGCTGTCCGGCCCAGTAGCCGGCTATATTGACATCGAAACCCTGCTTATCGGGATAATAATCCTCATCACCAAGATGCCATTTACCCACACTTGCCGAAACATAACCGGCAGTTTTCAGGGCTTCGGCAATGGTTACCTCTTCGTGATCGAGGCACATGGTCCAATCAGGGACTTTCAGTTTGGCTTTAGGTGCGACATGCCCTTTAATCCAGTCGGTCAAATGGAGCCGTGCAGGATATTTTCCGGTCATTATACTTGCACGAGTCGGTGAACAAACCGGGCAGGCGGCATAAGCGTCGGTGAATTTCATTCCCTGTGCAGCCAGTTTGTCGATGTTTGGTGTTTCATAAAAAGTGCTGCCAAAACAGGTTACGTCTCTCCAGCCAAGATCATCGACCAAAATAAATACGAAATTAGGCTTACGAACCTCAGGCTTGCCGCAGGATACACTCAAAGCCGCGGCAAGTCCGGCGGAAGCTGCTGCCGATTGTCTGAGAAAGTCTCTTCGATTCAATATAGTTGACATATAAAAACCCCCCTGCAAAAGAGTTGGATCATATGCTCATTTTTCATTTATTTCATTGATTACCTGAGTAAATTTGGACGATAATATTCAAACAGGTATTTCCCTGCTGAAAAAATACTGGGAAGAAAATACCGGCTAAGGTTTCTGAACAATGATGCCCTGATATAACAGTTTATCGCACACCCTTCACAAAACCGGTAACTGCCTTCACGTTTTTGTTCGTTTATGAATTCCTGTGAATTACGGAGTGCAATGAGCCTTCCATTAATCGGCAGAGTCTTGGATTGAAAATGGAAACACGGCAATATCATTTTATCGTCGGGAGAAATAACTATGACTGAACTCATTGCCAGACAGAGTGGTGAAGAACATTTATTACCGCCGTCGATTAGAAATTTCAGAAATCCACGGTCTATACTAACTCCCCTGCCATGTACCATTTTACCCAGTTCGATTGCGCCCTCCGGTGAAAGGCCGCTGTTGCCGGCGTAGGCAAAACACGGGTTGATAAACAGAGGCACTTTGATTTTGCGCGCAAGGGAAATCACTCCGGGGACATATGCAAGATTGTTGTCGGTCACCGTATGAATGCATGTCGGGCGTTCTCCAAGATCACGTGCAACCTCGATGCTTTCCATAACACGGTCAAACGAAAGCACACCTTTGACATCATCATGAGTTTCCCGGTTTGAGCCATCGAGAGAGAATTGGAGGATATCGATCAAGCCGTTAAGTTCAGATGCCCTGTCAGGATAGTTAATGCCATTGGTTGTTACTGTAGTTTTCAGTCCTATATTTTTTGCATAAGCAAGTACATCCGGCAGGCCTTCATAGAGAAGTGGTTCACCGCCGGTAAAATCGACAATTTTCACACCGAGTTTTTTTGCATCTCCGAGATTTCGGGACACAACTGCGGGTGACGCTACATCACGTGCATGTACCTTGTTTTCACTCCAGATGGAACAGAAACTGCATCGAGCATTGCAACGGTATGTTACATAATAGTTACAGATTACCGGTTTCATAAACACATAATAATGTAATTTTTTCCGTTCGGCAAGAAGATACAAAAAATTTTGATATTCCTTTACGGTGATTTACATCACTATAAAGTAGTAAAAAATTGTTATGTAACTTTTTATGTCGTTAAAAACGAACACGGTAAGCAGAACTATTTCACAGACGGGATTACTGTGATTGTGCCTTATAATTACAACGTTTCAGGGGATCACCGAAAAAAACAATATTTGTTTATCAATATGCTGGCAATTGATTTGTTTATCGATGAAAAATAAATATAATTTACCAAAATATATCTGCTAATCTATATTATGTGTATGTGATTGACCCTTGATTTATATTAATTATTAAAGTATGTTTTACAAATCCTAAAGAAAAAATATACTATAAGGCTGTTCGGGTACCGAATAATGAGGAGTAAGTCACATGGAAGAAGAAACTCGAAGGTCAGGTATTGACAGACGTAAAGAACAAGGTGATATTGAATCCGAGAGACGCAGTGGCACAGAACGTCGTGAAATGCTTACTCATTATGACCACATAATCGGTTTTATGAAAGATATTCCGCTTTTCAAAGGACTTTCCACCCAACAATACAAAGAATTATTAAGTATCTGTTATCAAAAGATTCTGCCAAAGCATTGTTATATATATGAAGAGGGAGACAAATCAAGGGAGTTGTATGTCATCACCCGTGGCTGCCTCAAAATCATGTATCATCAAAGCACTTTTTTAGATAAAATCACACCAATCGGTCTTGTCGGAGAAATCGGTGTTTTCACCGGAGCAAACCGTACAACATCAGTAATCACCGAAACCGAATGCACCATTATAACCATTCGAAAAAACGAACTGTTTACACTTTTTAAAAATGACGCCGACCTGAGCATACGAATTCTGCTGAATGTCATTAATGTTCTCGGTTTGAAAATCGGACGTTATAACGAGATCATCGAAGATATGCAGAAAAAGAGCCGAAACTTACTGTTTTAGAACGGGACAGCCATATGATACTTTCCATTGCCGACTGGATTACCATAGCAGTTTATTTTGCCGCTGTATTTACAATCGGATTTTACTTTGCGCGAAAAGAACGTGACACTCACCAATATTTTCTTGCCGGGCGTAATGCGGGATGGTTTGCTGTCGGCGCCTCGATTTTTGCTTCAAATATCGGCAGCGAGCATTTCATAGGCCTTGCGGGTTCGGGGGCAGACAGCGGCCTGGCTGTCGGCGCTTATGAAATGTCGGCGGTCTATTGCATACTGGTTCTCGCATGGGTATTTCTCCCCTATTACCTTAAAAGTAAAGTATTCACTATGCCGGAATATCTTGAAAGACGTTTCAATCCGGGCTGCAGATGGTTCTTAACATTCATTTCTCTGTTCGCGTATGTGTTCACCAAAATCTCAGTCTCACTATTTGCGGGAGCGATTCTTATTGAAGCGGTAATTGGCTGGCCCCCGCTTGTATCTGCTATTTTGCTGGTACTGGCCACCGGTATCTACACTATTGCCGGCGGTTTATCTGCGGTTATTTACACGGATATGATTCAGGCATTTATCCTTATCGGCGGTTCGGTTGTTTTGACAGTAATAGGTATGGAACATGTCGGAGGTTTTGCAGGTTTACGTGCAGCGTTACCAGCCGACTTTTTCCATATGATCAAACCGATGAATCATCAGGTTTATCCATGGACGGGTACTATTTTCGGCGTCTTTTTCCTTGGAATCTGGTACTGGTGCACAGATCAGGTTATCGTGCAGCGTGCACTTGGTGCTAAAAATCTTACTCATTCACGGGGCAGCGCCCTGTTCGCTGCATTTTTAAAAATCACACCGATTTTTATTCTGGTTTTACCAGGCCTTATAGCCCGAGCTCTCTGGTCATCGGAAATTGCGACCGACCCCGACATGGCATACCCGCTTATTGTAACCAAATTGATGCCCGCAGGCCTTGCAGGACTTATGATAGCTGCACTACTTGCCGCACTTATGTCCTCCCTCAGCGCGGTGTTCAATTCCTGTTCCACACTTATCACCATGGACATATACCGCAAAGTCAAACCGGATTCCACAGAAATGAAACTCGTTTCCGTCGGCAGATGGGTTACCGCGGGAATTGTTGTCATATCAATAATCTGGATACCCATGATCCGTCTGCTTTCAAATCAGATATACCAGTACCTCCAGAGTATCCAGGCTTATATCGGCGCACCTATAACCGCGGTATTCCTCACCGGCATACTATGGAAACGCGCTACAGGAAAAGCTGCATTAGCCACACTCATAACCGGCGGTATTCTCGGCCTCGTGCGTTTCGTCACCGATATTCTGATAAAAATGAATATCACTTCTCTCGGACCGCTGAATATCTTCACCGGATATGCATTTCTTAATTTCGCCGTCATAATGTTTTTCTTTTGTGTTGCTCTCATGGTGGTTCTTTCATTGTACACACAGGAAAAGAAGTCGGATGACATCGAAAATCTCACCTTTTCCAGTCGTACTATGTCGGCAGGTGTCGAGAAAATATGGATATGGATTCATGTTGGCCTTTCTGTTCTCGTCGGGACGATTGCTTTCACCATTTGGACGTATTTTGCCTGATAAATACAAAGCCTTAGCAATAAAAGTTTATAATTTAAGGATACAAAAGAATGGCTCGCCGCATGTCTTGCCAAAACACTAAAAGAACACATCACCCTCCATGAATCCATGTTATAAAAAAATAGAGTTAAAGCTCATTTTTGTATATTTTTGTAAAAAGCATGAAAGGAAACTGCCTTTATTCATTGACTTTATGCTTTTTAATTAATAAATTATATGGAATAGATGATTTTTTATGGTACTCAGCAGAGGATGTATTTGAAACGTACAGTATCGCAATGTTTATGGCTCGCACTTCTCCTCACGTTTTTATTTTACGGATGTGAATCAGGACAGAATAAAAGCGTAACAGGAGATTTTTTTGATAGAAAAGCCGGAGACTTGCTTACTGTCACCGCGACTTTCGATTCACTCATTCCGTATAGTGAAAATCCGGGAGAGGAATCATATGTTTTTGCGGGTAAATATAAAAATGTATCGGCATTTTCGGTTTACAAGTTTCCCCTTCCTGATGCTGACCTGATTGACAGAGAAAAATTTCAAAGCGCCTCACTTAGCTTCAATGTACCCGATTACTGGCTCAACGGACCCGTTGAATTCGGACTGTTTGAAGCGACATCCGACTGGTCGGACAGTGTTCGGCTCGACCCGGATGACTTCCCTTTCGATCCGGACTCCCCGATATCCACATTTTCAGACACGGCCTCAAGCATCGGCTCGCTTAATTTTGTATTGACCGAAAAAACAATAGAATACATACGTTCCTGGAGCAGATCCGGTTCATTTATTGTCGCCGGAACGACAAACTGTGAGAGCATGATGGCTCTGTCCGCATTTTATTCAAATTACATCCCGAAAATCGAATATGTATTCACTATTGCAGATGGCGTTCTTGATTCGACTTCAACTTCCTGTATCGAATCAAACTATTATTTTAATACCGGTTTCAATCCTGACGAAATTGCATCCGGAATGACCGGCATTATTTCTGACGCCGATAATCGCGCCTTCGTACTGAAGCTTACTATACCGGAACAACTGCCATCAACCGCCGTCATCAACCAATGTATCGCACACTTAACCATTGATAAAAATCTCAGTCTTATCCCGACGAACGAAACATTCGATCTGGGAGTTTATCAGTTAGATAATACTTTAACCGTTATTTCCGAAGCAAATTATGATAGCGGTACTATAATAGAATCGAGCGTTACCGAAGAAGCTACGGTTCTTGAGTTTGACATCACGGATCATATCCAGGCATGGCATATAGATAAAAACTCGAATTTCGGAATATTGATTAAATCTTCTTTGGTTAACAATGCGCCGAAGCAGCTTGTTCTTACACCGGAAAGTACCCTTACAATCTGGTACACAAGCGTGCCCAAAGACACCCTTATCGTTAAACACAGCACTCCGCCGGAGGTTCAGTAAGTATGCGTTTCTTTATACCTTTCTGCATTCTGACCTCGATACTGTTGCTATTGCCTCAAAAAGCCGATTGCGGTTCACCGTATGCTGCAAACGGTTTGGGTATATTAGTACCCGACGATCAGGGAAGGGCACAAACAATGGGCAGCGCCGGAGCGGCTTATGGTGACGGTATGAATTTAATGCGCGGGAACCCGGCATTACTTGGTACAGTAACTACCCATACATATGCGATTAGTATGTTGTATGACAAAACAAAAATGTTTTACGGCGGCACAGAACAACCGGAATATGCAAGAACCAATCCCAGCCTCGTAAAGTTCGTATTTCCTCTTGGACGAGGTCTTGTAGTAAGCTGGGGACTTTCACCCTACTCACGAGCTGATGCAAAAATTAATATCAACGCCGAACCCGGTGTCAAATACAATGATAAACTGACAACTTCAGGCGGAATAAATATTTCTACAGTAGGATTTGCCGGGTCAATCAAAAAACGGCTTTATCTCGGTATTGCATTCAATTATCATTTTGGAGCCATTGATGAAAATTGGACGAGAATTTTTGACGAGGATATGGACCTCCATAATACGACCGATTACCTAAAAAGAAAATACAAAGGATACAGCGCGACATTTGGTGTGTTGGTAAATCCCTACAAACAGACATATGTCGGATTCGGTTACACTACCCAGGCTGCGCTTGATTTGAATGTAGTGGTTCATCCGGGCAGCGTTCTTGAATCTGAAATCCCTGTGGAAAGGACAAAAGTCAATCTTCCCTCGATGATAAGGATGGGAGTATCTTCTCAATTAGCTTCACGGCTTATTACGGTACTGGATTATTCATACGAACTGTGGGAAGATGCGGCAAAGACAACAAAAGAAAAAGCCATGTATAATAATTCCCATCATTTCGGCGGAGGTATAAGATTACTGCCATCAACCAGATTTAATGCGTCTTATTATAAAACCGTACCGGTTTCTCTGGGTTTCAAGATTGGAACCCAGTATTATAAAAGTTATCCTAAAATCGATGTCGTTTCAGAAAAGGCCGTAACGATGGGATTTGAATTCCCCCTAAAAGGGAAAATAGGAATTCTTATAAGTTCATTCGAATATGGAACCCGGGGTGATAAAGACAAAAACGGCTGGGACGAAACATATTTTAGTTTCGGGCTCTCTCTTATCGGGAAGATAAGATAGGGGGCATTTTGACAAGACTTTATTTTGTATTATTGTTTATACTGTATTCTGTGCCTTGTTTTGCACGTTCGATTGAAACCAGTTATGTCACATCAGGTACTCTGAGAGCACGAGCACTTGCAATGGGAAGCGCATATTATTCTATTGAAGATGATTTTTCTGCCGGATTATACAATCCGGGCGCTTTTAAAATTAATGCGACACGTTCCGAACGAAGATACAGAATATTTTTTAATCCGTTGACCGCTGGTGTAGGATTATATAATCTAAACCGATATGATCGTGATTATGAAGTTGATGATAAATTAACATTTGGGGAAACGCTCTGGTCCATTGCTACTGTGTTTAAAGGCGCTGTGTATACAACTCCCGTTGTTGATATTGGAGTCAACCTTAATGAAGAAATAATTGATCATGAATCTGTAATTGAAAAAAAACGTTTTTTTTCAATTGAACAATTATCAAAACAATCATTTCATTCAGCTTTTGTTAATTTTAAAATTGCATCGACGGTATCATTCGGAATAGCAGGATCTCTTTACAACACATACAGCAATGATAAAAACAACTATAAAGCCGGGCATACATTCGGTGTTATGCTCAATCCAAACCCGAAAATGAAAGTTGGGATTGCTTATAATTACTTCCCTGCCAGCTCTTCCGATGCCCGGTACGGTCTTGAAAGTCTTGAAAATGAAACGGTAACAAGCGGAGTATCTTATTATCCGGACAATAAAACAGTGCTGTCGCTGGATTTAAGAAATTTAAACAAAGAGGATAAAAATACGGCTCGTGAAATTCATACCGGTTTTGAACGTAAATTTTTTGACAGGTTTGCTTTACGGTCGGGTTATTATCGTAAAAAATCAACAAAGGATGATGTTATTTCTTTTGGTATCGGTATATTACCGAAATGGGAAAAATTATCCAAATATGCCACATCTTCAAGAAATGACATTCTATCCTATACCGTAATTTTTGAAGAGAATGGATATAAAAATCGCTGGCATGTTTTTTCACTGTTACTTCGGTACTAAAGTAAAGGAGTGATCGCCATGAAAAGCCTGTGGAAAGTAGTGGTTCCAATGTTGGTTGTTATCATAGGTTCGGGGTGTGGAGCATCGGGCAGTAAATTAACCCAGCTTGATGCAACCGTAAAAAAGCAGCAGATGAATCTAAGGGAAACCATCGAGCAGGTTGACCAGAATGCAGCAATGAATCGTGAAACAAAAAATGAATTAGCCGAAATCCAACGAAGATTGACTGAATTAGAATCAAAAATCAATACCGCGTTGACCGGCGAAAGTGCTGAAGTGCAGGAATTTAAAGAAAATCTGGCATTTATAAATGATCAGATACTCAGACTCGACAGTTCCATCAGAACAAAACGCCCGGCTACACAACCCAGCGCAGCTTCAGTATTTAAACCTGGCGGATTCGAGGTAAAAGCCTCATATGAGGCAGCGCGCGCTGAATATGAACAACGGCGTTATGAACCTGCGATCAGCGGATTTAATGAAGTTTTGACTGTTGCACCGGCAAGCTCTCTTGCTGATAACGCGCAGTACTGGATTGGCGAATGTTATTATTCTATGGGTAATTTTGAAATGGCACTTGAAGCCTTCAATAAGGTGTTTGATTATCCTGAAAGTAACAAACTGGCAGACGCCACTCTTAAACTTGGTTTGACCTATATCAAGCTAAAAAATACGGATTCAGCAAAAAAAGAGTTAAGGGCTGTGCTGCAGAATTATCCTGATTCCGATGCTGCAAAATTTGCCCGTGCAGAACTTAGCAAACTGGGAGAATAATGAATCTGTCTTATAACATGATGGGCAGAATTTATATTGTTATTGCATTATCAGCAACATTAAGTATAAGCTGTGGTATTATGACACACAGCATTAAAAACAACAATCTTCCGGTACCGCCTTCAAACGCATATGTGGCGGAAACTGTCATTCAACGTGCATTTCAGGATATTGACAGGCTCGATGGGAATGGAATGCAGGTATCGTTTATCGTTACCGGAACTGATAACGTTCATAAAATAGCTCATATTTTAACGCCGGAATATCTCCTGGACAGAGGTTTTATCATTTCGGAGAAGAAAGATGATATTCCTGAAATTCGGGTTTCTGTAGATACATTGTATGTGGCTTTCTCCGATGGGCTTTCAGATCAGAACGTGAAACAAATTTTCCGATCTGCAGAAGCAAGAGTCAGTGTTTTGTTATTTGAAAAGAACAATAGCCGAAAAGTATTCAACGGATATGGAAAGTATCAGGATTCCATACCATATTCCATGCTCGATACGGTCGGAATGGATGAACCGTATGTCGTGAAAAACAGTCGATTTATTACTATTTTTAAACCGGTCTTATATGGAATCACACTTACATCATTAGTATGGTACCTGTACTCATATCGGGGGTAGAGTGTTTTTTAGAATATTACAGAGCAACAAATTAAAATTAATAATTCTAATATTAATTTTATCTGTTTTCGCATGCGCGAGAGGTGTCAGAAAAGAGGATCAGGGTGACCGTTTCTTTTTCGATCGCGGTATGAAATTTATGGAAAAAAAGAATTATGAATCGGCTATTCAGGATTTTCAAACCGTTGTCGATACAGGCACATCCGATATTATGGACCAGGCTCAATATATGCTTGGTGAAGCTCATTACAAAAACGAGGATTACCTTACCGCAGCTTTCGAGTATACCAGAGTCTATATGGACTTTCCTTCCAGTGAATATGCTGCTGAAGCATGGTACAAGAAAGCAATGTGCTTTTTCATGGAATCGCCACGGGCAAATCTCGATCAGGAGAATACACAACTGGCAATCGATGAATTTAATAGATTTATCGACAACTTCCCACGGCATGAATTGGTTTCTGAAGCCCAAAAAAAAATTGCTGAACTTCGGGAAAAACTTGCATATAAAGATTACAGGAATGGCGAATTATATCGCAGGATGAAAGAATATACTGCCGCGCTTATTTATTACGAATCTGTTATCAAACAGTTTCCCAAAACCGTGTGGATACATTATTGCAGATATAGTATGGGAATCGTTCATGTGAAATTAATGGAGAATGAAAAGAAAAAGTTAAAAAAACTCGAAAGAAAAGAAAATATTGACGAGGATAAATCAAAAGAAATTAAATTCAATATATCCAAAGAATATAATGAGGCCAGAGAACTATTTACCATAGTGATTAATTCGGAAGCAGAAACAGACCTTAAGAAAAAAGCTTCGGAAAAACTGTCTGATCTTGAAGAATATAAGATTCCAAATACACTTGAGGCTGTCAGGTGATAAAAATTGGTTTATTCGGTGGTACATTCGATCCTGTTCACATAGGGCATCTCATCATAGCCCAGGAAATATACGAATTATGCAATCTCGATAAAATAATATTCATACCTTCGGCACGACCTCCTCATAAAAGCTCGGATATGATGTTCACAGCCCGTGAACGGTTTCAGATGCTTTCCAGTGTAATTGAAAATAATCCCTGCTTCGAAATTTCGGATATTGAAATGAAAAGACAAGGTTTTTCATATACAATCGACACTATTCTTGAAATGAAATCGATATTGCCGGTTGATACCGAATTTTACTTCATAGTCGGTAAAGATAATCTTTTCGAAATAAATACATGGAAAAATCCATTAGATATATTCGATCATTGTACCGTTATTGTTGCAGACAGGCCGTACTGTGATAAAAAGAAAATACCTGATGAATATCTTGATAAAATAAGGATCGTCAATGTGCCTCTAATTGATGTTTCTTCATCAGAAATACGCCGCAAAATCAGAGCAAAGAAAAGTATCCGTTACATCGTACCTGAACCGGCTTTGATTACGATACGGGATAAGTTTGCCATATAAAAAGGGGAGTTTGGAGTCATTGAAATATTTCCGATATTACTTCAAATTAAATAAAATTCAGTTGCGTTTTTTCAATTATGATATAAAATTACTACAAATGGTTAAAAATACTTATATTGTTCTCATTGCAAATACGATAAACAAAACAGGCTGCTTGCCTGTTATGTGAAATTTTTTAATTTTTTACAAACGAGTCGGCCCAAAAATTGTCTCACAAACATAAGGTGTTAATGTGATGAAAGAGCCTATTGAAGATATCCGTTCCAAATTGCGGAATAATGTATACAAAAATAAAGAACAAGTACGTATTTCGATTGTAGGACGTATGCTTCATAATCTGGGATGGGATTTATGGAATCCGAATGAAGTATTCCCTGATTATACAATTTCATCAGCAAGCCAGGCATGTTTTGACCTGGCCTTGTTTGTCAATCAAAACGCACCTTCATTATTTATCGATATCGACACTAATTATTCATGTGATAGTGATGCAAAAAAAATTGAGCAGCAATTACATGAGTATAATGGAGATATAAATAATTTACTGCTGCTTCAGACCAACGGACAACAATGGAATTTTTATTTTTCGGACACTGAAGAAGAATTAACACTGAAACATATTAAAACACTCGATATTCTTGCTGACAATATCGATGAACTGATTGCAACTTTCGACATGTATCTTTCAAAAAATAACATAAAAAACGGTAATGCGCTCAGCGAAGCCAGAAACATTATCATGCAAAGTAAACTTGAAGCAGCAGTGGTTGAAGTACTGGATAAAGCACGTCTCATGGTAACCGAACCCCCCTACCCCCGGCTTCCTCAGGCTGTTATCGAATTACTTATCACAAAAGGCCTTACCATCACGGAAAACGAAGTAATAACATATCTAAAAAAAATCGAAGCAAAAAAAACAATAGCAGCATCCACACCTGCACCTGAAATAACACCCGAAAAGGAATTTTTTGTTTCACAGGAATCCGATCCGGTTTCAGAACAGGAAACCGCACCTGAAAATGAACCGGAATCACAATCTGAACCTGAAATTCAACTCATTTCCGAATCTGAGTCCGAACCGGAAACAGAAACGGAAAAAATTCAGGAACCTGAAACTGCAGCGGAAGAATCAAATAAAAATGAAGGTGTAAATAAAGAACTGACGTCTGCAAAAGCGATAAAGATCGATTTTACAAATAAACAAATAAAAAAATTCATCTTTCTCGGCAAGATATATACTCCCAAATCATGGAAAGAGATGCTGATTATATTCTGTGAAATCATCTATAAATTGCATAAAAATGAATATTATAAGTGTTTGACACTGCGTACTGCAAATCAAAGATATTTTAGTAAAAATAAAAATGAGTTTTTTGGTAATTCACCGGTTCAGATTGAAGAAACCGAATACTGGGTAATGACAAATATGAATGCCAATCAGATTGTAAAACTCATTTATAAAATGATGGATCTTTTCATGTACAAAATAAAAGATATTGAAATAGTTACTGATTAATGAATCTTCTGATATTTTTTTCAAATTACCTGAATAAAATTATAAGCTACCTTGTTAGAATCTAAAAATATTCGAAAATATATGCTTTTAAAATAGCTGCATATAATTAAATCTTCCACTACCAGTTATCCGATAAATCCTAAACACTATGCCTGAAACAAAAAAAACGCTTTATCTTATCGATGGTTCAGCCCTTATGTACAGGGCATATTTTGCATTTATCAGAAATCCCCTGATAAATTCCCGTGGCGAAGATACTTCAACAACATTCGGTTTTGCCAATACGCTGCTCAGCCTTCTCCGTGAACATAATCCGGACTACATCGCCGTTGTTTTCGATACCGGTAAACCGACATTCCGCCACAAAATGTATGACCAGTACAAAGCTACCCGACAAAAAATGCCTGATGAACTTATACAACAGGTCGACAGAGTCAGGGAATCGGCAGATGCACTCGGTATCACCCGTATTGAGTTAGAAGGCTATGAGGCTGATGATATCATAGGTACTCTGGCGCTGCAGGGAGCGAAGGTTGGCCTCGATGTATATATGGTGACAGGCGACAAAGACTTCATGCAACTCGTTCAGCCGGGTATTTCCATGTATGTACCCATGAAAAACGAGATTATCGGGCCTGAAAATGTACGTGAGCGTTATGGTGTCACACCCGACCAAATTATTGAACTTTTCGGACTTATGGGGGATTCTTCCGATAATGTGCCCGGAATACCTAAAGTGGGTGAAAAGACTGCAATCGAACTTTTGAAACAATTCGGTTCATTGGATGAGATACTGAACCGGTGGGAGGAGATCTCCAAGCCCTCTATCCGTAACAGTGTCGGTGAAAACAAGGAATTGGCAATTCTTTCCAGAAAGCTTGTCACTATTAAGACCGATGTTCCGATTGACACGTCAATCAATTCACTGAAGTTTACCGGAATTACTTTTGACAGCGCAATACAATTTTTCAGGGAAATGGAATTTACCAGTCTCATCGACCAGATCAGTAAAAAGAAAGCGGAACCGAAAAAAGATGTAATAATCGTGTACAAAGATGAGATTGAACCGTTTTTTAAGGAACTTGAAAAACATAAAGAATTTTCGATAGACCTGGAAACCACCTCGGTTGACCCAATGCGAGCAGACATAGTGGGAATTTCAATTGCAGCGGGAGATTTTGCATGGTATCTGCCGATCGGTCATAATGAAGGCGGGAATCTCGATCATGAAAAAGTATACCCCCGTCTGAAATCAATACTCAGCGATAAATTCAGGGCTAAAATTGGCCATAATGCCAAATATGATGCCATAATACTCAGGCGCAACGGTTTTAAACTGTCGCCTTTTACTTTCGATACAATGCTTGCGGCATATGTTATCGATCCTGGCAGCAGAAGTTATTCGCTCAAGATACTATCGGAGCAGCATCTCAACCATGTAATGCAGCCGATTACCGAATTGATCGGTAAAGGGAAAAACCAGGTGTCTTTCGCAGAAGTGGACATAAAGAGCGCTGCTCATTACTCCGGCGATGATGCGGATGTAACGCTTAAGCTGAAAAAACTTTTCTCACCGCGCCTTGAGAAGGAAAGACTCGACAAACTTTTCAGAGAAGTCGAAATGCCGCTCATGGATGTACTTATGGATATGGAAATGCGCGGTGTATGCCTCGATATCCCGTTTCTTGAGGACATGTCCGATGATCTGTTACGAAACATGGAAATAGTCGAAAAGGAAATCTACGAGATTGCCGGCGAAGAATTCAATATAAATTCCCCCAAACAACTGGGAACCATATTGTTCGACAAAATCGGTCTGAAACCGGTCCGTAAAAGTAAAACCGGGCCTTCAACCGATGTGGATGTATTGACAAAGCTGGCACACATTCATGAACTGCCAAATAAGATTCTGGATTACCGTCAACTTATGAAACTCAAGTCAACCTATGTCGATGCACTCCCAACAATGGTAAATCCGGAAACGGGCCGAGTTCATACATCGTACAATCAGGCGGTAGCCGCTACCGGCAGGCTGTCATCATCTGATCCCAATCTGCAAAATATTCCCATAAGGACAGAACTTGGACGTAATATCAGAAAAGCCTTTATCGCGCCGCCGGGATATCTCATTCTCAGCGCCGATTACTCTCAGATCGAGCTCAGGATAATGGCTCATATGTCGGGCGATCCCGTACTCACCGAAGCGTTCAAAAACGGTGAGGATGTTCACAGAAAAACCGCATCCATCCTGTTCGGCATGTTTCCCGAAATGGTTTCCGATGACCAGCGCCGTCAGGCAAAAACAATCAATTTCGGTGTTATGTACGGTATGGGGGCATATGCGCTGTCCGAACAGCTCGGAATCAGCCGTAACGAAGCTAAAGCATTCATCGACAATTATTTCAGAATCCACACAGGTGTTAAGGCGTTTATCGAACAAACGGTGGCAGAGGCTGAAAAAAACGACTATGTAACCACACTGCTGAATCGTAAAAGGTATGTGCCCGACATACACAGCAGCAACCATAATGTGGCTGAATTTGCCAAAAGGACTGCCATAAACACGCCGATTCAGGGAAGCGCTGCCGATCTTATCAAAGTTTCCATGATCAACCTGTCGAACCGTCTCAGAAAAGAACACCCTGACACATACATGATTCTGCAGGTGCATGATGAACTTGTTTTTGAGGTCCCCGAAGCTAAACTAGCCAAAGTAACAGCTATTGTAAAAGAGACAATGGAAGGTGCTATGAAGCTGTCGGTTCCGCTTGTTGCCGATACCGGTTCAGGGACTAACTGGCTCGAGGCCCACTGATTGAAATATGTATGTTAAACGTGTATAATTAATCACCTCACTTGACAATTTCCTTAAATTTGACGATATTATGTAGATACAGATGGGGGCGACCTGGTTTCGACGGGGACAGGTGTTGCCCGGATTGCATGCCGTGGTTCCGACCTGGCCACGTAAAAAGGTCGGATTATAATGTAACTGCAGACGATTATTCGTATGCCATGGCTGCCTAATAAAAAGCAGCCCGCTTTACTCTGATGTGCCCGTTCACCGGGGATAAAGCGTCGATCTAACGGGATAGCTAAGGGAGCCGCACTCGTACCGAGGCGAAACTTAAGAGTGCTGGTGAAATGAAAGGTTTGTCGACGGGTCGTTTATTTCACGAGATCAAACTCATCGACTAAGCATGTAGACGTCCCCGTGATGCGGTCTTCGGACGCGGGTTCGATTCCCGCCGCCTCCACCAAA
>JAFGMP010000206.1 GCA_016927495.1 Candidatus Latescibacterota bacterium
AGCATCAATGTTTCACTGTCTCGTATATCCCTTGGCTCTTTCATTGTCTGAACCATGATTTGCATGATTAAAGGATTATCATGATATATTTTCTCAGATAATATAGCTACGATGTGACAAATCTTTTTTTAAATCAAGTAATCAGGCAAATCAAGAAAAAAATGGTTCAGACAAACAATAATCCAGGGCAACCACAGGGGGTAGCAGTGCACAAAAAAATTACAGGGCAACCACTTGGGTTTGCCCCTGCACATTCCCTTGTTCCTGTTTTTCCCTTCTGCCTTTGTGCCTCTGCACCTTCTGCCTGAATATCTTTATCTTCAGCACTGTTGATGGTTATTTTCTTATTCCTACGTATTTCCGAAAAAATGGGGGATCGCAAGATTTATCTGGCAACTTGATATATATCCTTTTTTTCCTTATATTTATAGGAATAAATTTCTATTCTTTTTGTTAAGGGATTTTTCAACATGAATAAATCAAAAGTCGCCGTATTAAGGACATCACCCGACACTGTGCTGAAAGACTATTACCGCCTCTGTGAGCTTGCAGGAATGGATACGGCTCTCGATATATCAGCGAAAACAATAATAAAAGATAATATTAGCTGGCACCTTGTATATCCGGGATCGAATACGACTCCCTGGCAACTTGAAGGTACCATTCAGGCTTTAAAAGGTTTTGGTTTTGATAATCTTGTATCCGTCCATAATAAAACGGTTGTGACTATTGCCGATCTTGGCGATAAGTATAATAAATTCAGCCCGGTGCTGAAACAGTACTCGATTCCTGTAAAGTATAACTTCAAGGAAAAGGACATGAAGTGGATCAGGTATGAACCACGGGCAAAAATGGCGGTACTTAACAAGGTTTTTCCTGATGGCCTATATATACCCGAATATTTTATCGGCAAAAATATCGTACATCTTCCGACAGTTAAAACTCATTCATATACCGTAACTACAGGTGCGCTGAAAAACGCTTTTGGCGGTCTTCTCAATGTGAATCGTCATTACACACACACATGGATTCACGATACTATAGTAGATCTTTTGGCTATACAGAAAGAAATCCACACAGGTTTATTCTGTACAATGGATGGTACGACGGCGGGGAGCGGCCCCGGGCCGCGGACACTTGTTCCTTATCAGAAGAATGTTATTCTTGCGTCGAGCGACCAGGTTGCCATAGATGCTGTTTCGGCAAAAATGATGGGATTTGATCCCATGAAAATTCAATATATCAATCATGCAACCGAACGTGGACTCGGACAAGGTGATCCGCGCTCAATCGAAATAGTCGGTATGAAAGATGTCGCCGAAGAAAGCTGGGGTTTCAAAGTTGGAGTAAATCTCGGTACCGGTACGGGAATGCTGCTTTGGAGGTCACCTTTGAAAGTTTTCCAAAAGTTGTTGTTTCGTACTCCTCTCGTGAATGTTTTTATTTTTGCAAGTGAGTATTATCACGACCATTTCTGGTACAAAGCACACGGCTGGAAAATTGTCGAAGATTGGCGGAAGAACAGTCCCTGGGGCAGATTGTTCGATGAATATCCCGAATAAAACGGAAAAATTACAAAAACCTGGGATATATAATAAAATTGATCATCAATTGAAATTTTCATACGAAGTTATATTCTTGTTTAAATCGTGTTGTATTATGTTATTATTCCTTATTTTCTGCAATAGTTATATTATCCGCGGAAGACACTTCTTTGTTGTCTGAAGAATAACATAGTGCTATATTTACTTACTATTCCATGTATTATCATGATTGCAACTTTTTGATGGTTGAAATGTCGGATTAATATTGGCGTTATTTTATGTTTAACTATCAAAAAGTTGGTGATTTCCGGAGGGATATATGAGAAAAATGATATTTAGCATTATTGTTATGTGTGTAGTGGTTGTATCAGTAACTTCAATCGGTGCCCTGGATTTTTCCGGAATAGTAGTTAATGATATCGGAAGACCTGCTGCCGGTGCCACCGTCACCATCGAAAATCTCGCTGATTCCGGTAAAGCCATGAGTGTTGTTACCGATACAACAGGCACATTTCTCTTTAGTTTAACTCCGACAGCCACGACTGAAGATCATCCGATACCATTACATTTATATGGAAATTATCCAAATCCATTCAATCCTCAAACAAGGATATCGTACAGCATTGATCAGCCTTCCGAAATCAGATTCGAAATATATAATGTGCTTGGACAACATGTCAGGACATTGGATGACGGATACCGTGAGGCGGGTTTTTATACTGTTTTCTGGAACGGACTTAACGATACCGGTAATCCGTGTTCGGCAGGTGTATATCTCTATCGAATGATTGCCGGTAGCAGATCGATAACCTCGAAGATGCTTATGATGGATTCAGCAACAGCTTCATGGATATCCGGTAAAAAAATTCCCAAATCGGTCTATACTGACAGTGAGGATCTTCTTTACATTATAACAATTACACATCCGGATGCGGAAACCCTTGTGGCCGGTCCCATGACCGTTACGGACGGTGACTATGATGTCTTTTCAATCAACCGGTTTATTG
>JAFGMP010000207.1 GCA_016927495.1 Candidatus Latescibacterota bacterium
GTCAGAATCGATCCGAACAAAACGAGAGGATCATATTTCATACTCGATATATACGAGCGAGTGCCGGTGAAGAAATACATTACAGGAATCGATTTCTACGGTTCACTCGGTGCCAGCCAGCCGCGGTATTACGGTCAAGGTTTGAAGACAAACATTACCCTCACAGACGCTCTGCTCGGGGTCGGTATACCGTTCGATTTTTGCCAAGGTGTAACAGTGACTCCTTTGGCAGAATTCACAGCGCTTCTCGGCGGGAACCTGAGACAAGGTATCGAGGACCGTGGGCGGTCAACCGAAGCATGGACCTATGGGATAACATTGTCAAAAGGATTTGGATTTTGATCAAAAAACTGTCTGAACGCCTGATTTTTCGGATAGCCATGATTAAATGATGACTATGATGCGTCATCGCAGAAAAACTTGCTACGACGCGACACGTCCTGCTGCTTTTACTCTCGTTTTATCTCATAATCATCAAAGGTTGTAGAAATCATTACCAAATTGTTCTGACTTTTTTCGAACTTCGTAAATTTTCATCTGCAGTAACCAGACTCGTATTGGTAATAATTGCTGTGGAAGCAATAATTCTGTCTGCAGGGTCTAAATTTATTTCATCAGGCAATTGAGTGGTTAATTCGGCAATTTCAGGGGTTATGCCTTGAAAAATGTACTTATTCGATGCCCTCACCATATTGATAAACTCAAGGTATGATGTCTGAACTTCGATACGCTTTTTCTTGAGTAACATGGCGATTTCCCATAATGAAATTTCACAGAAAATTATGCCGTCCGATCGATTTGCCACATCGATGGCTTTTTTTGCTTTAGCGGTTAGCATTTCAGGCCGCAGCGCATCCCAGATAATGATATGTGTGTCGACGGTTATCATGGCCGGTTTTCATTCCATGTTTCATCGATAGGTGATAACACATCATGTATAACCGCAGTTTTACTCAGCATTTCGAGTTTTTGCCTTGCAATATCACGGGTAAAATCGGGTGGCACAAGCCGCGCAACAACTTTACCTCGCGAAGTGATGTCCACACTCGAACCCGATTCAATCTCTTTGATGACCTTCATCAGGTTTGACCGTAACTTACTGACCGCTATCGTATCCATAATATAAACTCCAAAATATATTTTATTTGTACAATTGAAATGTACAACCAAGAGAGAATTTTGTCAAGTGAATTTGAGGGGGGATTTCCTGATAGACGTTAAAAACCTGTCTGAACCGTAGATAACCATGATTAAATGATGACCATGATAAAAAAACAACCAATTGCGTTGGCGTAATTTCCGCCATAACCCCCATGAGAAATCGCCGGTCGAACGAGCCATTTTGCGAAATGGAATTTCATATGGGGTTGTGAGATGTGTGTTTGAAATTCCCGGAAAATGGTGAAGTGAGAACGGAATACGATTTCTCCGGGGTGCTTTTCTTTGGTTCGTTTCTTTGTGCACACAAAGAAATGAACTATAATTCATTGTTCATCCGGCGGATTCGGTCTGAAACGGATAATATTTTCTGCGGCATCCACAATCTCCCACTGGCTCATCAGACGTTTATTACGCCGTTTTTTTATGATGTATACGACAATCGCGAGGAGAAGGATAAACGTCCATGTACTTGGAATTATTGTTAAAAGTGTTCTTTTGCCGTATGCTTTGGCGATTGCGGCAAGATATACCTGTTCGAATTCCCTGACGGTCATTCCGGTGGCCTTGGTAAATGAATTTTCAAAATTATCTCCGGATCTCATACTGTCAAGAATTTCAGAGAGTACTTTTTTTCCACCGATTGTTATAAGCTGTTTAAGTGCAAGCATGGATTGATCATACGCAAGCGTAACATCGGCGCCCTGTGCCGAGAATACCTGCTCGATTTCATCGAATGTCATAAGTTTTCCCCAACTGACCTTCCATGTCATGTAAAGTCTGCCCTGAATACCCCATTGACCTGAAAACGTTTCAGCGCAACCCTCGTGGAACCAGCGCGGAATAAAATTGCCACCGGCAGCATCGAATAATACTACATGAACGATTTCATGGGCAAGAATTCTGTCGAGATTCATTTTCATCCCGGGCAACGGGGATATTATGATACGGTTCCCCGGCATAGCAACTGCCGTGCTCCAGTCCGGCAGAGTTCCATTGGTCAATTCACGAAACTCTTTTTCAGTACTTGTCAGTATGACGGTGATAACGTTTCCCGGTTTTTGACCTAGCGCACCCGAAATAGTGGTAAAGCTCTTTTCCGCCGTTTCGGAGACCATTTCGGCGTAGCTATCGTTCAGTTCTTCATATTGAATTATAAAATTCTGACTCCGGAGAGTTTTTGCAGTACAGGCTTGCCAAAAACAAAGACTGAAAATCAGCAAGAAACAAAGAAATAGGCTAATTTTTTTCATTTGTAAAGACTTCATAACCATTAAACGATTTGACCGTCACTCAGATTCTTTCTGATAAAAAGGGGCGGTTATCAAACCACCCCTCTTAAGTAAATCAGTTATTAACAGTAAAACAAGAATAACTCAAAACAATATATGAAACACTATACATCGAATATTTTGCCCGGATTCATAATATTGTTAGGATCAACCGCCCGTTTGATACGTCTCATGAACTCAAGTTCCGCTTCGGTTTTGACAATCGGCATGTATTTCTTACGTTTATGTCCGATACCATGTTCGCCGCTCAGAGTGCCGCCAAGTTTGAGCGTCGCACGATACAGTTCTTCGAGAGCAAGCGGAAGTTTCCTGTTCCATTCATCCATCGAGTCATTCGGATTCTTAATGGGTGTCGCATGAAGATTGCCATCACCGGCATGCCCATAGCATGGTATCTGCATCCCGTACTTCTCGGAAATTCGGGCGATTTCAGGCATAAGGGCGGGAATCTGCCCGATAGGCACCACAATATCCTCGAGGCTTTGATGGGGGCTTACAACCTTGAAGGCTTCGGCAATATTACGCCGCACCGACCAGAGTCGTTCGGATGTGGTGTAGTTGTCGGCGACATATACCTCCTGAGCGCCATTGTCCATACAAAGGTTACCGATAGTATCGTAATCACGCTCGACAATCTGTTCATCACTGCCATCGACAGTGATTAAAAGCATGGCTCCCGCCTGCTGGTAGGGCAGCGATTCATTGAGGTATTCACAGGAAGTATGAACCGAAAGCTTATCCATGAATTCGATAGCGGTGGGTATCACGCCTCCCTCGGTCATAATTTTTGGTACAACCGAGATTGCTGTCTGTACATCGGGGAACAGTGCGAGAAGATCGACCTGGGCTTTCGGTACGGGCAAAAGCTTTATGATTACTTTGGTGATAATACCAAGGGTTCCTTCGGAACCGACCATAAGCATACGGAGATTGTAGCCGGTAACATCCTTGATGAGTTTGCCCCCGACATTGATGATTTCACCGGTAGGTGTAACAAATTCAAGCCCCATAATATAACGCTCGGTAACGCCGTATTTCACTGCTTTACCACCACCGGCATTCTCAGCGACATTGCCGCCGACATAACATGTTTCCAGGCTCATGGGATAACCGGCAAAAAACAAACCGTAATCTTTGAGCTTCTCATTAATCTCGTTCGTTACCACACCGGGTTCCACAACGACCATCATGTTCTCGGTATCGATTTCGATGATATGGTTCATTCGCTCGACCGAAAGGAGAATACCACCATAAATCGGTACTGCGCCGCCGGAAAGGCCGCTTCCTGCCCCACGGGGTGTTACGGGAATCTTCTTCTCATTTGCCAGTTTGACAATATCGGCAATCTGTTGTGCTGTTTCCGGTTTGACAACCACATCGGGCATATGAGCATATTTCTCGTCAGCAATTTCATCATGGGAATATGGCTCCATTTTCTCATGATCTGTGGCTACGAACTGACTACCAAGGATTTCCTCGAGTTTTTGTACTACTTCCTGATCAACCTTACCATATTGGTTTACATTCATATCTCTATTCCTTTTCGGATTTCCGTCTTTCAATTTCTTTTATAAGTTCCGGTATAACTTCAAAAAGATCACCAATTATGCCGAAATCGGCAACCTGAAAGATTTGGGCATCAGGATCCGAATTCACTGCCACAATAGAATCGGCTGTTTTCATTCCTGCAAGATGTTGTATCGCGCCCGATATCCCAAAAGCCATATAGAGTTCGGGAACAACAGTTTTGCCACTCAGTCCGACCTGCTGGGGATATTCAGCCCAGCCGCGGTCAACTGCTTCCCTGCTTGCACCTACAGCGGCATCGAGCCATTTGGCAAGGTCATAGATCAAATTGAAATTTTCACCTTTTTTTATTCCTCTTCCACCTGCAACAATCCTGTCAGCATCGTCAATCGTTGCTTCCCCCTTTTCCATACCGTGGAAGTCCAGACGTTCCTCCCGGCCTTTCAGGAGTTCTTCTGGAATCGTTACCCGGACTAGTTCACCCTTTCTTCCTTCCTGACGGGGAGCAACCGGAGTCGATCTTGGCCGTACCGTCGCCATCTGGGGACGATGTTTTGGGGTTTTAATGGTTGCCATGATATTGCCGCCAATTGCGGGGCGGGTTTGAAGCAGATTGCCTGTATCGACCTCGATGTCAAGTTCGGTACAATCTGCGGTAAGGCCTGTTTTGATTCGTCCTGCGACATACGGCATTACAGTCCGACCGGTGGTTGTCGCTCCGGCGAGGAATATTACCGGTTTGTAGGTCTTAATCAGATGAGTTAGGACATTTGCATAAAGATCGTTGAGATAATATGCAAGTCTTTCATCCTCAACAAGATATACCTTATCTGTCCCGCGTTCGAATAATTCCTGAATTCCTTCACGGTTAATGTTCGATCCGATAAGCACAGACGCAAGCAAAGCATCACTTTTATCAGCAAGAGCACGGCCGCGTGTCAGAAGTTCAAAAGATATCTTCTCAACATGGCCCTCGTGCTGTTCGGCTAAAGTCCAAATTTCTCTGGCCAAAAATATATCCTCCCTTTATACAAAATTCTTTTCTTCAAGAAAATTTACAAGTTCTTCGACAGCTTTTTTAATACCAATTTTATTAACATCGAGGATAACACCATTCCTGATAACTTTTGGCCGCATGATTTTTACAACGCGTGTCGGTGATCCTTCAAGCCCAAGGCTGTCACTGTCGATAGCAAGGTCATCTTTTTTAACAACCGGAATGTCCTTTGTACGTGCAGTCTGTTTTCCCCGCAGGGTAGGAAGCCGTGGGAAACTGATTTCATTGACTACGGTTATCAAGGCAGGCATTGAAAATTTCACCTGTTCATATCCACCCTCGACGAGCCTGGTCACATTCATTATTCCGTTTTCTATCGAATTTATCCTGCTTACAAATGTTGCAATGGGCAGATCGAGCATTGCAGCAATCTCGGGCCCAACCTGGCCTGTATCGCCATCGGTGGCCCTGACTCCGGCTACAATCAGGTCGAAGTCACCGAGTGTTTTTATCGCTTCGCTTATGACATATGATGTAGCCCAGGTGTCCGATCCGGCAAAAGCTTTATCGGTCAGCAGAATTCCCTCATCGCATCCCATGGAAAGAGCCTCACGTATTGCTTTTTCCGCCTTCGGAGGCCCCATGGAAATCACGGTCACCGTACCGCCATGCTCCTCCTTCAACTTCAACGCACATTCGATTGAATAGAGATCGAGCGGATTGACGATACTCTCGACCCCGTCACGAACCATGGTACCTTTTTCTTCGTCCATTTTAACATTTCCCGTCTCAGGAACCTGTTTTATGGGTACGATTAATTTCATATAAACCTCCAAATATGTTTATAATACCGGTTTTAAAAAATATATTCAAAACTTTTAATCAACAATGGAAATACAATAAATCAACAATTAACTGTAACTTATGGTTTGAGTACTTGAAAAGTTATAACCATTGATCAGGTCTGATTTTTCTATCAAAACGCAGATTGTTAATATATTTCATTAACCAAAGAAGTTCAAGACTCTTTTGAGCTTTCAATAATGCTTAAGCACTCAGGATGAAGAAATAAAATGGAGTTATTCTCAAACATAAGCAAAAAAATAAAAAAGCATACTTATCTATTCTCATGTTTATGCAAAAAGTCTTTCTTTATTGGAAATAGTTATCTATTATTGTAATTATCATTAATTACATCAATTTTTATCCGGGGAGGAATTAAAATCATGTATGGGAAAAATACTTTCCAGTCAGATTTTAAACAATTGCTAATGATTATCATCATATTACTTTGTCACAACAGTATAATCCATTCCCAATCATACTCTGTTCCTTTTTTTCCGGACGGCACATATGATAAAAGCATTCCGGCGCCGTTAGAGGTACTCGGTTTCCCCATCGGTGAAAAACCGGTAAGTTATGAAGAAGCCGTCCATTATATAAAAACTCTTGCGAATGCATCCCCAAGGGTACAAATATTTGAAGCCGGAGAAACGTTCGAAAAAAGAACATTATACTATCTCATTATAAGCTCGGAGGAAAACTGCAAACGTCTGGATACAATCCGTGAGAATCTGGCGCTGTTAGCCGATCCCCGAAAATTATTATCGGAAGATAAAGTTCAGGAAATTATTGACAACACACCAGCCGTAGCATGGATGATGTACAGCATACACGGGGACGAACTGTCCGGTGTCGATGCATCGCTGCAGCTCGCTTATCAGCTTGCCGCAGGAACCGACCCATTGACCGAATGGATACGCCGCGAACTTGTGGTAGGCATCGATCCAATGGAAAACCCTGACGGCCGTGCACGGTATCTTGCCCAAATGCAGCAGTGGGGCGGAAGTATGATCAGCACCGATGCACAGAGCATAAAACATACCGGTGTCTGGCCATGGGGGCGAACCAACCACTACCTGTTCGACCTGAACCGCGACTGGTTCATCCTTGCAAATCCGGAGAGCCGTGCACGGGTCAAAGCGCTCAGAACATGGCATCCTCAGGTTGTTGTCGATGCCCATGAAATGGGATCATACGATACATATCTTTTCAACCCGCCCCGTGAACCGTTCAATCATAACTTTCATTCATCAATTTTCGAATGGTGGAATAAGTTCTCCGCCGATCAGGCAAAAGCCTTTGACCGTTACGGCTGGAGCTATTATTCCCGTGAATGGAATGAAGAATGGTTTCCGGGTTACGGCACATCTTTCCTCACACTTATGGGGGCAGTCGGCATTTTGTATGAGCAGGCACAGACCGATGGCTCCACGATCAAACGGCCGGACGGCACCGAATTGACAGCCAGTGAAGCGATCCACCACCAGTTTACCAGTTCCATGGCAAACATTACGACGACATTGGAAAACAGCAAAACACTGCTTCTGAATTATTATAACATAAAAAAGGATGCGATACAGTCATTCAGGAAAAACGATGTACAGGTTTATTATATCGATCCGTCAAAAAACCCCTCCCGCGCACATTGTCTTGTCGAACGTCTGCTTATGATCGGGATCGAAGTTGAAACACTCGATGAGGCTACTCAACTGGCGAAACTCAACACCTACCGTGAATCCGGGTCACGAACGAAAACGCTGCCGAAAGGAACATACGTGATACGGACATCCCAGCCGCTTCGACCGGTAATCAATTCAATCCTCGAATTCGACCCAAGGATGACCACAGCGTTTGTGCAGTCCGAACGCGAGTACCTTGAAAAAGGTAAAGGTACCCGACTGTATGATCCCTGCGCATGGTCAATGCTGCTTGCGTATGATGTGGATGCCTACACCTCAACGGAAACTCCCAGAGCAAAAACAACTGCAATATATCAGATTCAACAAACCACCGGTGAAGTGACCAAACAGCAGCCTGCATACGGATATCTCATCGACTACCGTGATGATCATGCGGTAGATGCACTTCTGCAACTGTTCGCGAAAGACTATCAGATCCGGTCGGCACGTGAACCATTTATTATCGAAGGCCGTTCGTATCCGCGCGGCACATTGCTGATCCGTAACCATGAAAATCCGTCATCGCTGGCTTCAGACATTCAGAATATAGCTCGTACAACCCAAATGGTGATATATGGTGTGGATACAGCGCAGTGCACCGAGGGACCTGATCTCGGCGGCGGGGAATTCATACTTCTGGAAGCACCCCGTGTCGCACTTCTGACCGGACCGGAAATCAGTTCATACAGCTTCGGCACACTCTGGTATATGATGGATTACGAGTTACAGATGCGTCACACAATTCTGAATCACGATAACCTGGGTAATGCGGATTTGCGTAAATATAACGTTCTGGTGATGCCGAGTTCTGGCAGCTATAAAAGAATCCTTGGTGATGACGGACTTAAAAAGATAAAGGACTGGGTATCTGACGGCGGCACATTGATTGCTATAAGCAGTGCATCGGCTTTCCTTGCCGACAGTACAACCGCTTTCAGCAAGGTTAAAATTCGCAGGCAGGCGTTAGAGGAACTTGAACAATACAAACAAGCTGTGCTCCTTGAAGATAAGGCGGGAAAAACTCAGGTCGACAGCCTTGCCATATGGGAGAAAGGTACAGTTCAAAAAGAGGAGACAC
>JAFGMP010000024.1 GCA_016927495.1 Candidatus Latescibacterota bacterium
CTGAACCATGATTTTCTTGATTTGCCTGATTACTTGATTTAAAAAAAGATTTGTCACATCGGAGCTATATTATCTGAGAAAATATATCATGATAATCCTTTAATCATGCAAATCATGGTTCAGACAATGAAAGCGCCAAGGGATATACGAGACAGTGAAACATCGATGCTATACTCTTTACTTTTTCATGGATAGAAAACGCTATAACATATTAAAATAAAAGGATTTACAACGAACTGCCGCATGGATTTTGGGGGATCGCCAGAAAGAAAATGAGCAATATAGGCCGAAATAACAAAAATTATTCTCTCAGGACTTTTCGCCAGTGGGAAAAACGTTTACTTTTTATGAAATTAACATATCAGATACATGCCACAGATCCATCCTCATTGTATCGAAACGGTCTGTGCCATGTTTGGGGCTGGTGCTTTTTCAGGCCCTCTTTGTTAAGTTCGATTCCCAATCCCGGTTTGTTGGGGATTTTTAGATAGCCATCCGAAAAAGGCACCGCACTATCGATAATATCACACCGCTCTTCGGTGTCGTCCGGTATGTATTCGAGAATGAGAAAGTTCGGAATAGTTGCGCATAGATGAACATTAGCGGCTGTGGCAATCGGACCCATGGGATTATGCGGCGCGAGAGGTATATGAAATGATTCGCTCACCGCTGCAATTTTTTTCATTTCAGTTATACCGCCGGCGATACAGATGTCAGGTTGAATAATATGAGCGGCACGTTTTGCAAGCAGTTCTCTGAAAGCCCATTTGGTATAAAGCATTTCCCCGGTGGCAATGGGTACGTTTGTTTTTTGTACTATTTCCGCTAGCGTATCATAATTTTCCGGCCTTGCCGGTTCTTCGAGGAAAAGTGGGTGATACGGTTCGATCGTTTTTGCTAACATGACCGCCTGAGTTACATCAGTCAGCACGGCATGGGCATCGACTGCTATATCCACGTACTCGCCCGCAGCGTTTTTGACAGCATCCATTCGTTCCGGGACAGATTGAATCAGGGTATGCCAGGGTGGAATAGTATCCTGTGGTGTCTGAAGTGGAAAACATTTCAGTGCGGTGAATCCGTAATCATTTATCATACGGTTGGTGTTATTCGAAAGCTCGGACGGATTTGCCCCGGAAACATGACCGTATGTTCTGATCCTCTTACGGCATCTTCCACCTAAGAGTCGCCAGACCGGCTGCCCGGATATTTTACCGGCAAGGTCCCATAAAGCGATGTCGATTCCGCTTATTGCCGACATCAGGATGATTCCGCCGGGAAAACGGCTGAACCGGTACAGTTTCTGCCATATCCCCTCTATATCACGGGGATCCATACCGGTCAGCCATGACGAGAAATGCTGAACGATAACGGCAATCGCTTCATCCGGCCCGACAGAATAGGACTCTCCCACACCGGTCATGCCTTCATCGGTGACGACTTCAACAAAGATCAGATTGCGATGCTGCTCTTTACTCATATAGGTATTAATGCCGGAAATCTTCATCTGTATTTTACCTCGCTATATCGCAACTTTGACAAGAATTTTATGAAGCTTTCCTTTTCCGCCTTTGGGAGTATGACCATCCCATGGGAAAAATATTGCATACTGTCCCGGTTTTACGGATATCCATACATCCGGTTCCTCGCCAAAGAAACCATAATCATCAGCTATATCGAACGCTTTGGTAACAATGACACATTTATTTGCAGGTTTCCAGCCGAACTCATTGATTCCTCCGACACCGAATTGTATATCTATATATTTTTTATGGAGTTCAAGCTCTGCGCCTTCATGCCCCAAGCCATCAGCCTTTATTACCATGGCATAAACCCGGTCACCATCGATCCTGACAGTTCCTTCGAGTTCGTCAAGATTCGAATTTTTCAGAAATTCAAAAGCTTTTTTAAATCCGGGATTCATGGAATAATACTGTTCTGCATTTTCAAGAGAATCAAGAATCATGGTGTAGTCCTTTTGAAAATAATAAGTTATTATTAAATGGATCGGTCATTTTCGTGTTAATATCTTATGCGCCTCTGCAAGCTGCTGCCGGATTGGAATATGCTGCGGGCATTTTTCTTCACAGATGCCGCATTCGATGCATTTATCGGCTTTTTCTCCCGGTTCCCATTCGACTTCACCAAGCCATTCGTAGACCTGACGTGAATGTTCCCAGATATCATACACACGGGCCTGATTATATAACTCGAAAATCCGTGGGATGTTCACACCCTGAGGGCAGGGGATGCAATATCCACAGCCGGTACAGTACAGATCGGCCATTTTTTTCAGTTTGTCGAGTTGAGTATCGATAGTATCGAGTTCCGATTCCGAAAGCATACTGTCATTATCCGCAACAGCACAATTTTCTTCAACCTGATGCATGGTGCTCATTCCGGAAAGTGCGATTGAAATATTAGGATTGGTAAGAACAAACCGCAACGCTGTCTCAGGAATGCCTGAATGGGATTCGACAACATTTTTCATCACTTCACTCGGTTCACCTAACCTTCCACCGCCAACCGGCCCCATGACGACTATGCCGATTCCTTTTTGGTGAGCATGGGCAATGCCTTCCTCAAGCCTTCTGTCAAGCATATTATACTGGAGCGTTATCGATTCGAATAAGCCGGTGTCGATAACTTTGAGCAGCGCTTCGTTGGTATCATGAAAGGAAACGCAAATGTGCTTAACAAGCCCCTGATCTTTAGCACGGTTCATCCATGTGCTTACCCGCGGCTCGATGTCTTCGGTGAAGATTTTCCAATTTATGCCGTGATAATTATAAATATCGATGGAGTCTGTGCGAAGCCTTTTGAGGCTGTTTTCGAGATTTGTCCACCATTGTTTTTCGTCTTTACCGAAATACGGATTTTTGGTCGATACAATTATAGATGCTCTGTCCTGCCAGCTTTCCAGGGCTTCTCCGACTGCACGCTGGCTGTCTTCGTTGCAGTAACCCCGTGCGGTATCGATATAATTTACACCGGCCTCGAATGCCCGGTGAATCATGGGAATAGCGAGATCACGGTCTACATAAGCATCTATTCCTATGCCTACCATGGGGAGACGCATGGCTCCGAAGCCTAACTGAGATACTTTATATCCTGTATTGCCAAGTTGTCTGTATTTCATTGATTGAATTCCTTTTTTGTTTGCTAATTTCATGGCTTTATGTCGAACTACACTGCTTGCAGCAATATCAAATGTAATTAAATTAACTCAAAAAGGAAAGTATGTTATGGAGTAATGAATGTTGAAAAAATTCACTGAAAATAAATAGTAACCTGATATCTTTTTGGAGTTTACCCACTTCTTTTTAAGATTTTATATTAGAATTTCACTCGGTTGCTATGGAATAGTCACTATTTGAATCATTTTCATTTATTAGCGACAAACAGTCTTTATTTAGGAAATTTTATACAATATTGCCGAAAAAAATTGTATCAAGCGGCGGAAGGAAAGGAGAATAGAGAAATGTTCAACTAAAGATCATCATAACGATGATACCAAATAAGGTAAGAAAAATAGCACCTAAACCGAAAAACACCCATAACCTCCAATTCCTTAGCTTTTTCGTAAGCTCTTCTCTGGCAACAGCAAAACGACGACTAATATTGAGAAGTTCTTCAAAGTGAGTTTGAAGCTCTTCATGCATATTACATTGCTGACGATTATTAAGATTGGAGAGAATGTCTCTGGTGTTGTCGATTTTTTCACAGATTTCTAAATAGTCTGGAATCACATCACCAATAGTAATAAAACGGAAGTCGTTTTTGAATTGTGCAAACTCTAACAGAAGTTCCAGAGTTCCAGCTTCAATAGCGTCATATGCTGCACGTGAGGCATGTATCTCTGCTTCCTTGATATTGTCTTCATATGATTCATCCGAAAACAGAGATTCAAGGATATGCCAACCTACATAGCGTAATTGATTGATGGCGGGTATTACAATCTCACTATCAAGTTGCTCGATCAGTTTAATACGTTTCTCCGCCAGAGAGTACAGATCCCGAACATGCTTATAGTCTTGATTGTTCACTCAGAGTCATTCCTTTGCTTACTGGATAAAACAAGACGACGTTTTTTATTAATATCCTTCTCTGTCATGTATCGTTGCTTCTGTAAGAGATAACTACCCGTGCTGACCTGCCCTACGATAAACCGGCTGTTGGCATTTTTCCTTTCCTCGAATTCCTTCTTGGAAAGCGGACGGGGAAAAAGTCGCCCAAATATCGATGTTTTTATTGCGATTCTCATTCAATACCTCTTTCTTATATTTGTAAGAATAATACCAAATATATATAATATCTTGTTTTAATATCA
>JAFGMP010000208.1 GCA_016927495.1 Candidatus Latescibacterota bacterium
ATAAATAATGTAATATGCAATTAATAATATTGGAGTTAACATTTTAAGCCGGATAAAAAAGTTTTTGATTCTTGAATAAACCTCAGAAAAAATATGTATAAAAAATAAAAACGAGCAAACTAATTTCTCGTCATAATTTCAAAGGAGGATGTTATGAGAGCAAGAGTACCTGAGGTAGTCGATTTTGATGAGCCGGAATATTTACTTGATCTTCATGATAAGTACAACTACGATAAGGATTCCACTCCTATCAAAAGACTTGTGCTTAAATATGAGAAATTCGGTTTATCACACAGAATAGCAAATCTGCTTATCGGCAGATCTGAATCGGAAACAGAAGAAAATATTACAATGTTCGATGAAATGATGCAAAGAGCTATAAAGAACGCTAAAGAAACCGGCATGCATTCAAAGAAAAAACAAATGGTTGCATATGCATAAATAATAAAGAGAAAACCTCACACTACGCTGTTGTAAACATAAGGAATATACCATTGCCGTGGTAAACTGACATTCCTAAAACTTATAAAAAAAGCCGGAATTAAACCCGGCTTTTTTTATAAATACTGAAATAAGGATTAGCATAGAACATTTTTAAAATGTTATCAGTAAAAAAACAGGGATTCGATGCCAGTTAAAGGGATTGTTTTTTTTCATATATTTGGGTATTTTCAGTATCGCCTCAGTGTAATTCTTGGTAAAATTACGATTATAAAAATGTATAATTTTTTACGGTGTAAAAAACATTGTCCACAATTAAAAATCTGATATTTGCATTGAATATCGCACTGTTTCTCATTATTCCCGGTTATATTACAGCCGAAGTACACACCATAATTAATCCTGTTGCACCGGACGGACATGATCCCTGGGTAACTCAAAAAGGCGGTGTTTACTATTACTGTTACTCGCAAAAAGGTGGAATATGGGTTAACAGAAGCCGCACCATTCAGAATGCGGTTCAGTTTAGAGGCATAGAAATATGGAGGCCGGAACCGGGTACTCCATACTCAAAGGAAATATGGGCGCCCGAACTCCACAATATACGAGACAGGTGGTATGTCTATTTTGCTGCCGATGACGGCAAAAACGAGAATCACCGAATGTATGTACTGGAAAGTGACACGGGAAATGCTCTGGGGAAGTACACCTTCATGGGTAAAATTGCCGATTCTTCAGATAAATGGGCGATAGACGGCACTGTACTGAACTTTGACGGAAATCTGTATTTCATCTGGTCGGGCTGGGAAGGCGAAAAGAATGTTCAGCAAAATCTTTATATAGCGCGAATGAAAGATCCGGTGTCTGTCAAAGGGAACCGTGTTCTTTTATCACAACCTGATTATGACTGGGAAAAAATAGGTAATCCGCTCATTAATGAAGGACCTCAAGTATTACATCATCATTCCGATGTATTCATCATTTATTCTGCAAGCGGAAGCTGGACCGACGATTATTGTCTGGGACAATTGAGACTGACAGGTACAGACCCTCTTAACCCTGAATCATGGCACAAGAAAATGACTCCGGTTTTCGGCAGCACCGCTACAGTATTCGGGCCGGGACATGCATCTTTCACCAAATCTCCTGACGGTTCCGAAGACTGGATTGTTTACCACGCTGCGAAATTCAGCGGCGCCGGATGGAACCGAAATACCCGTATGCAGCCTTTCATATGGGATATAGATGGTAATCCCTGTTTCGGATATCCTGTTTCGGAAGGTGTGGAAATTCCGATTCCTTCGGAATGATTTCTCATAACAATTTAATAAATTTTACCTTAAAAAAAATTATATATTCATTTGTTTTCTCCGCCATTTTTTTTATATTCAATACAGAATTATGTGAATTAAATTTGGAGGAGTATCTTCTATGAAAGCAGTAAGCATTTTGCTTCTCGATGATGAAAAGATGGTTGTGGACAGCTTGCGGAATTTAATTGAGCTCGAAACAGAATATATAACATTTGCTGAAACAAGCCCGTTTAAGGCGCTTGAAATTCTCGATAATCACATGATAAATGTCATTGTTACCGATTATTTAATGCCGGGAATGGATGGTATAGAATTTTTACTTGAGGCAAAAAAGAAAATCACTCAGGCGACAACTATTATTCTTACAGGATATGCAGGCAAAGAAAATGCCGTTCACGCCATTAATGAAATCGGCATTTACCACTATGTGGAAAAACCCTGGGATAATGATGAATTGCTCATTATCATCAAAAATGCAGTTGAACGCGGCGATTTGTTGACCGAAATCAGCAATAAATACAAGGAGTTGAAGGAAGCTTATGTCGGAACTATATACAGGCTTGCAACTGCGGCAGAAGCCTATGATGACAGCACATTTACCCATGTATTAAGAATAAGCCTGTTCAGCAGCGAACTCGCAAGGTTATCAGGTGAAAACGAAGATTTCTGCCATACCATCAAATATGCGAGTATGATGCATGACATAGGAAAAATCGGCATACCCCTCGATATTCTGAATAAAGAAGACTCCCTGACAGTCGATGAATACAAAATAGTTCAGAAACATACGGAGAATGGCGCCGTTATATTGCGAAATCCTGAAAACAGCCTGCTGAAAATGGCTCATGATATAGCCCTGAATCACCATGAACAGTGGAATGGCGAAGGTTACCCTAAAGGTCTGCACGGCGATAGCATTCCAAAATCAGCACGTATCGTGGCTGTAGCAGATATGTTTGATGCCCTGCTTTCGGAAAGGTCGTACAAACCAAATTTTTTACCCGGCAAAGTGAGGGGAATAATCGAAACGGAAAAGGGTTGGCACCTGGACCCGGTAATAACCGGAATACTGCTTGATAATTATGAAGCATTTACCAAAATTTATGATGACCTCTCGATTATAGAAGGTGAAGATCTTAGTAAAATATTATTTAACATTAGCTCCGAACCGGCAGTTGTTGTCGGGTCGGTGTAAATGTCTGTTTTTTTGATAATAGTGTTTTATTTTTTAGAATTCCGCATTGTTTGATCGTCTGTCAAATCTCAACCTGTGAATGCCTTGTAAAGGTTTGACAGACATAATTTTAAAATTTTTAACAGTGGGATGGCTTGAAAAGTTTATCCTCAAGCTATCCGTTATAAGAATTTTCTCCAATTTTTGGGAGAAGAACCATTTTTTATATGCATTAATTTTTTACGGTGAGGGTAACTATGAAACTTTTTGTGCCGGGACGAATCTGTCTTTTTGGAGAACACAGTGACTGGGCTGGCGGATACCGCCGTATTAATGCCGATATCGAGAAAGGGTATACGCTGATTGTCGGTACCAACCAGGGTGTTTATGCGGAAGTTAAACCTCATCCGAACAAGTTGATCATTCACGCCACACTTAATGACGGCACCCGAAAAGGGCCGCATGAAATTCCCATGAATACCGAAGCGCTTCTTGAAGAAGCGGAAAAAGGCGGATTTTACAGCTATGCGGCGGGAGTTGCGTATCAGATTATAACTCATTACCGTGTCCACGGACTCGAAATAGACAACTACAAAACCGACCTGCCAATAAAAAAAGGGTTGTCCTCGAGCGCTGCAATATGTGTTCTTATCGCCCGTGCATTCAATAGAATATATGATTTGAAAATGACCACACGGGGTGAGATGGAATACGCCTATCAGGGTGAAATTACCACACCTTCACGGTGCGGCAGAATGGATCAGGGCTGCGCTTACGGGAACCGGCCGATTATGATGGTTTTCGACGGCGATCGTATCGATATAAAAGAACTTTCGGTTCCCAATGACTTATACTGTGTAATCATCGATATGGGTGTGGGCAAAGACACCAAGGAAATTCTGAGCAGGCTGAATCAATGTTATCCGTTTGCAGAAAACGAGATGCAGAAAAACGTACAAACATATCTTGGTACGATCAGTTCCGATATTACCCACAGGGCGTTCGATGCACTCAAAGAGGGAAATGCGGAAAAAGTGGGTATGTTGATGAACGAGGCTCAAAAGGAATTCGACATTCATTTACAACCCGCCTGTCCCTCGCAGTTGACAGCGCCTGTCCTGCATAATCTGCTCGATTACGGCCCCATACAGCCGTACATTTATGGCGGCAAAGGTGTTGGCTCTCAGGGGGACGGTTCCGCACAGTTTATAGCCCGTGACGAAGAAAGCCAGCAGAAAGCGGTCGAGATTATCGAACATGATCTGAAAATGTCATGTATGAAATTGACCATACAATCACACCGTGGAATCCGTAAGGCGATTATTCCTGCCGCCGGGTTCGGTACACGGCTTTTCCCGGCAACAAAAGCCATAAAGAAAGAACTTTTCCCTGTTATTGACAAAGATGGCCGTGCAAAACCGGTGATACTTGCTATCATCGAGGAGGCGCTGAGCGCCGGGATCGAAGAGATCGGCCTCATTGTACAGAGCTGTGATAAAGTGATCTTCGAGGATTTTCTCCATACTCCGCCGCGAATAGAAAACTACAATAAACTCTCGAAAACCGATCAGAAATACAGCGACTACATTCTGGAAGTCGGTCATCATGTGACATTCATTACTCAGGATATTCAGGAGGGTTTCGGCCATGCAGTCTATTGTGCCCGTGAATGGATCGGTGGCGAACCGTTCTTGCTTCTTCTCGGCGACCACCTGTACCGATCTGAAAATGACAAGTCATGCGCACGGCAGCTTATCGAGGCCTACGAACAATTCAACCAGAGTGTTGTCGGTTTAAAGGTATCGCCAGCAAGTGAAGTCAGAAATTTCGGCTGTGTCACCGGTGTATGGGGTGAGGATACCTCTGCATTGACAGTGAGCAAAATCTATGAAAAGCCTGAACCGGACTATGCCCGTGAACATCTTGCGGTTGAGGGAATCGAGGATGATCACTTCCTGACCCTGTTCGGCCAGTATATTCTTAAACCGCAAATTTTCGATTACCTCGAAGAGCATATTACCCATAACATCCGTGAACGCGGCGAATTTCAATTAACATCCTGCATCGACCGTCTTCGCCAGGAGGACGGACTCACCGGGTATCTGGTAAAAGGCAAAAACTTCGATATCGGACAACCTGAGGCTTATCTGAATACCATACAAAACTACAGATAACGGTCAATTCAGATATTTTTACTTTCCCCATCCCGGAACCGGAATATCTGTGCGAAGTTCATGAAAAAAACGGTGACGCATATTACCGAGCCATTCTTCCGGGTGTGTTTCGTTCAGGTCGATTTCGGCTATGGCTACACTCGGGCGGTTTGTTGCCTCTGCAAGTAAATTTCCCCAGGAATCGTAGATGGTGCTTCCGATACTGTAACCGCAACTCACCATATGGACCTGATTTTCGATAGCTCAAACTAAT
>JAFGMP010000025.1 GCA_016927495.1 Candidatus Latescibacterota bacterium
GCAGAATGTTAAAACAGCCTGTTTCGAAACTCTTAAGGTAAGTTGTATGCTGACCTGGCTTTTTTTTGGTGCGCAGACGATAATCGGCATATATACACTTGCCGGCGGTTCTCAATTTGTACAGAATACGGTGAGCAGTCTTCCTCTCGGACGTTGGGGTATTATTGTAGTGATGCAACTGATTCTCATTTTCCTTGGTATGTTTCTCGACTGGATAGGAATACTTCTTTTAACCATGCCACTCTTCATACCTATCGTTGAGAAGCTTGGATTCAACATTATCTGGTTCGGTGTCGTGTTCTGCATGAATATGCATATATCCTATTTATCACCTCCTTTCGGACCATCATGTTTCTATATGAAAAGTGTCGCACCCGATTATATAACAACAACCGATATTTATAAAGCAAATTTCCCATATCTGATTCTTACCGTTTTCGCATTAGTAATTACTATGTTCATTCCTCAACTCTCGTTATGGCTGCCATCACTCTTAAAATAGGTTATCTTTAGATGATAAAAGGGATATACAGAGATTTTACACCTGATTTTGAGCGAATAAGAAAAACAGTACGTCATGAAGAACCCGACCGTGTACCTCTGTGTGAAGTGTTGATTGACTATCAGATACAGAGTCTTTTTTTGGGCAGAAAAATCACCGCTGATGATATTGAATCCCAGATTGAGTTCTGGGTACATGCAGGTTACGATTTCGTACCGATTACGGTAGGCATGATGACACCGGGAAAAGTAACCGATGAATCATTAATTGCACGGGTAATCCGGGAAAAATTGCTTAACGACTCCGATACCCTTGATGAGAGGTCATGGAATCCGGAATACAGAAGTTTCATTGAAACAAGGCAGGATTTTGAACGATTTCCCTGGGATATCTTAGAAAATCTGGATTTCAGTAAATTCCATAAGGTACAAAAAATACTTCCAGACGGTATGAAAGTCATAGCGGTAACCGGAAAAATTTTCACATTGACATGGATGCTAATGGGTTTTAACCATTTCTGTACGTCCCTTATTCTGGATGAACCGCTGGTGGCTGATATTTTCCAGCGGGTAGCAGAGATTCAGTTTCAGGGTTTGGAAAAGATTTTCTCGATGTCTTTTGTAGGAGCAGTCTGGGTAGTGGATGATATAGCTTTCAGTAATGGCCCTATCATAGCACCACAGGCTTTTCGTGATCATGTCTTTCCATGGTACAGGAAGATGGCTGAATTATGCCATAAACGGAATCTGCTTTTTTTTATGCATACAGATGGTAACATTTTACCGTTAATTGAAGATATAATTGGGCTTGGAGTTGATGTATTGCATCCCATTGACCCTACCTGTCTCGATATTATAAAAGTAAAAGAAGAATTTGGGGATCGGTTATGTTTGGCCGGAAATGTCCCTAATGAACTCCTGCGAAATGGAACTTCGGACGAAGTCACTCATTATGTTAAAAAACTTATCAGATATTGTGCTCCGGGTGGAGGTTATTGTGTCGGATCAGGAAATTCAGTGCCGGAATGGACAAAGTATGAAAACTATATGACTATGCGCGAGACAACAATAAGCTTTGGGAAATATCCTATATTAATATAGGGCAGTTTGTCTTCATCCATTAAATTCAATAATCGTCTCAATACATAACAAATGAAAACTATATCGAAGATGGACATTGATAAAGAATATATTTACATTATTTAATATCAGGAGCATATCATGCCTACAATTAATAGCCAAGACAACCGTCGGGATTTCCTGAAAAAGTCTTCTTTAGCTGCCATCGGGACCTCAATTGCGATGAAAACCGGATACATTCATGCACAAAACAAATCAGGCCGTCCTTATGTCACAGGCAGAAAAGATATAAAACTTGTTGGCTGCTACTGCAGTACCGATGAAATATTGAATCAGCCGAAATATATGGATGCACTTCAAACGCAACTCGGAGTGAATGCCGTTATTTGCCGGTCAGCAATAAAAATGCCTGAATGGTTAAAAAATTTAAATCCGTTTAACAACAGTATCTGGATGGGTATATCACCGGCGAAAAATGATGATGATTCAGAACTCGTAAAAGCAATCGATGAAGTCCATAGCCGTGGCATGGATTTCTGGCTATATTATTCGGGTATACATTATGGAGCACGGTCAAGGGAACTGTGCGCCGAAACCTTTGAAGGTATTCCTTTCAGTGAGATTCCCCATGCACGGTATGCGTATTGTCAGGATCCGGCACTTACTGCTGTATGTGTGAATAAACCGTCTGTTGTTGAATGGCACCGTGCGGTATATCAATATGGTGCGAAAAATTACGATGTGGATGCTGTAAAAGTAACTCACTTTCGCTATGCGAATCCCGCCTTTTTCGGGAATTTATTCGGTTGCGCTTGCGAGTACTGTCAGGAAAAGGCTTATTCGCTGGGATATGATTTCCATGCGATGAAAAAAGCATGTCAGAATCTTCGTCAAAATCTAAAAATGATGGATAAATCAAAAGTCGTACATGCAGCCAAAACCGGATTTACCTTTACAGATTTTTTACAAATCATGGCTGATGACCGTGCTGTCATCGATTGGTTTTATTTCAGGGCAGCTTCCATGGGAAATCGCCTGAAAGAAATCCATGACTCAATTCATCAGGCAACTGCGGACCGTGCCTGTTTTATAACCGATACACATCATCCGACGCACTCTTTATATATAGGACATAATTATGCCGACCTCGCGAATGGCGCCTCCGACGGTCTCATGCCGCTTGCATGGCTCGATGCCCAATATTTGAGCGCAGTTGCCACATGGGCTAACCTGCTTATAACCTGGGTTCCCAGTCTTGAAGAGGAAACTGCAATCACTGTTATATTGAATTTTTTCGGGTGGGATGACCTCACAATACCGAGAAAAAAAATCGCCGACTTGCATATCGGAAATGACCGGACGGATCATATCAAAAACAAGCGTGATGCGTTTTATTCCCATATGAACGAAAGCGGACTGACACTTGATTTGATGACACATGAAATGGAGCGCCTTGCACTGCTCAACACAAAAGGAATGCCGGCGTTTCCCGTAATTAAGGGCGATTCATGGACTAAAAAAATATGTTTGGAGCTTATGGATCGCTGCATGGCTATGGGGCATACAGGATATATTATCCAGCAAACCGACCTTATAATCGACAAACAATCACTGTAGTCTTATTGCAGGAGATAAAATACTAGAAAAATACCTTTTATACGGTTTTTTTACATATAAACTTTGCGGTCAGATTGATTTGGTAGATAAGAAGAAATTTTAGAAGAAATAACCGATAGGATTTTGTGATTTGCCGTTGAGGCTGACTCGATAGTGAAGATGAGTTCCCGAAGTTCGTCCGGTCCGGCCCATTGTTCCTATTATATCACCTTTATTGACAACATCACCTTCTTTGACCTTTATCGCATGAAGGTGGGCATATGTTGTCTCATATCCGTATTTGTGTTTTATTTTCACATATTGGCCTAAATATCTTTGGTATGTAGCTTCTACAATCACACCGTTTGCAGTTGCTTTTATCGGGTCACCGATTGTACCTGCCAAATCTACTGCATCGTGAAAATGCCAATATCCTTCAATCGGATGTTTACGCCTGCCGTAACTATCGGTAATACGGAAAGAATTCGGAGTTGGTATAATGGAAGGTGTGTGATCGATATGATCTCTGTCCTGTTCAAAATTCAGTTGTATCTCTTCGAAACTTTTCCCCTGAAACTTAATCCGGCTTTCGATAGCAGTTGTCCCATATACCAGATCTTTTATAGTTTGCTTCAAATCATCCGGGAAAACCGATATTTCCGTTTCATCATACATATTATGACCACCGATACCGGCCTTGTAAATATCTTCATCAGGCAAAACATTGAGGCCGGACGCATAAAGACGATACATCTGGTCGCTTCCCTGAATTTCGCGAAGTCTGAGATTTAAATTACTAAGAATTTTTCCTGATTTTTCAATATTTTTGTGAAGTCTTTGTGAGGAAGAA
>JAFGMP010000209.1 GCA_016927495.1 Candidatus Latescibacterota bacterium
AGGCAGAAGGGAAAGACGACCGGGATTCCCGGGATTTTGAGGGATTACCGGGATTATAAGGGTCAAGGGATATGTAGCGGCACAATATTTTGTGCCCTGAAATGTTTTGGACGCGCCGTTCGTAGAGGCAACCCCCTGTGCTTGCCCTGAAAAAACGAAAAAATTGAACACGATTTACAGGATAAAAATCGGAGAAAATAACCTGAGGTATCGCATCTAAGCAGTTTTTTCTGCGAAGACTAATCATGATAATCCTTTAATCATGGTAATCATGTTCAGACAATTTAGATAGCCGTGGATAATGGGAAGACACAGCCTAAAATCATAATCTGTTGTTTATTACAACTCAACTCCACATTCAATTTGCAATTCTCTTTCAGTTTCATCACTGGTAATCAAATTTGTTAATATATTCTCTTTTTGTCATTATAACTCTTGACAATATCATATCTTCTTGTATATTGTATACAATATTCATTGCGCAATATACAATTTTAAGGAGTAATTATTGAAAGACATCGATTTCGAACTCGATCAGTCTTCCTTTTCCGACAGAGTCTACAACGCTATCCTCGAACTTCTGATCAACCACCGTATCAAACCCGGCGAAAAACTCAGCGAGGAAGGTCTCGCATCACTGCTTCAGGTTTCGCGGACACCTGTTCGTGAGGCGCTCAAGCGTCTTGCTTCGGATGGCCTTGTCGTATTCTACCCGCGCCGTGGAGCCTATGCCAAGGGAATCTCACCCCAGGATATTACCGAACTGTATGAGTTACGGCGATGTCTCGAGGTTTTTGCGGCACGTCGTGCAGTTGGAAACATTCCTGAAAAACAAATAAAACGGATTAATCTTATGATCGAAAGCTGCCATCTTGCGGATGGTGGAGATTTTATTGAGGCCGAACTGTTATTCGACCGTGAAATTCACAAAACGATCAATACATACTGCAATAACACTCGACTTAAGGAAATGTTGGTGAACGTTGATCACTTGGCAAAATTCATGAGGATTCTCCACTTCGACCGTGAGGAACTGGCACGTGAAAATTTTGCGGAACATGAAAACATCTGGAGGGCAATGATTGCACGTGACGAAACGCTAATGATACGATTATTGGAGGAACATCTCGATAACAGGAAAAAATGCCTGTTGGATCATTTTCATATGATGTATTCCGGTGAGGAGGCTGTACATTCATGAGATTGTATGAGTATGAGGGGAAATTACTGTTCGGCAAAGCGGGTATCAGAGTTCCCGAGGGTCAGGTTCTCGATAATGAGGCCGGTTTAAAGAGCATGGAAGGCGATATCTGGCCGAAGGCTGTTAAAGCCCAGATTTTAAAAGGCGGTAGAGGAAAAGCCGGTGGGATTACGTTTGCCGGAAATCCGCAGGAACTGAAAAATAGTGTCAAATCGCTGCTCGGTTCCTCCATTCACAATGAAGAGGTAAAATACATACTTGTCGAAGAGAAACTGGCAATCGAGAAAGAATACTATCTCTCCATAACCTACCGTAGTGATCTACCCGTGGTAATATTTTCTCAGCACGGGGGTGTCGATGTTGAAGAGCTTTCAAAAAAGAAGCCTTCTGCGGTGATTATGGAACCCATCGATATACATACCGGTTTGAAATCGAAACAGGCGCGCAAAATTCTCCGTGAGGCAGGCATAAAAGGTGATGTGGATGAACTGACCGATATAATGCTCAAATTATTCAAATGTTTTTATGCGAACGATGCGCTTCTTGCAGAAATAAATCCTCTTGTTCAAACCAAAGACGGCCTGTTTATTGCCGCGGACTCAAAGATGGAACTGGATGACGAAGCAGCATTTCGCCAGACCAATCTCAAGCTCCCCGAACGCCGTGATTTCGCCCGTAAGACAACCCCGATCGAAATGCTCGCCCTGAAAAATGACCAGATGGATACACGTGGCGCAGCGGGACGGATGTTTTATGAAATTCCCGGAGGTGATATAGTCATTCTCGCCTCGGGAGGAGGTACAAGCAGCGAGGCGCTTGACAGCCTGTATCTGCACGGCGGCAAACCGGCGATTTTCACCGAATACAGCGGCAATCCGACAGCGGAGAAGGTAAAAGGGCTTACTAAAATTGCACTATCATATCCCGGTAAACTTCACGGCATTTGGATAGTGGGAGGCCGTGCCAATTTCACCGATATTTATGAAACTCTTGTGAACGGCATCATGACGGGAATTAAAGAAACAGAGGGATTTGACAAACGTATTCCCATTGTAATACGACGTTCCGGGCTTCGTGACATGGAAGCTTTCAGCACACTCAGGTTGATGCGTAACAGCGATAAATTCAATTTATTCCTGCGGGGCATGGAAACATCAATCAGCGATTCTGCCAAACTGCTCATACACCATGCCAATAACTACAAGAAAATATTGAAGGAAGAAAAAAATGGGAATGCTCATAAATAAGAATTGTCAAATCCTGATACAGGGAATAACTGGAAAACAGGGAACGGTAATATGCCGTGACATGCTGGATTACGGCACTCATGTGGTTGCGGGTGTTACTCCGGACAAAGGTGGTACGAGAATTTATGATATCCCGGTATATAATACAGTTAACGAGGCGCTCAGAAATCATCCCGATATTTATGCTTCCCTGATAACCGTACCGCGCCAGGTAGCCCGTGACGCCGCTCTTGAAGTGCTCGGTAAAGGCAAGATAAAACTGGTCAATTTACTCACCGAGGGTATACCTGTCCGCGATATTGCAGAAATTGTTCAGGTCGCAAGGGCAAACGATGTTCGGTTGATCGGGCCGTCCTCCGTAGGGATTATCTGTCCGGCTGAAAAAGTTAAAATCGGGGCAATCGGCGGCAATGATCCCGGGGTTTTTTATTCCGGTGAGATTGCCATATTTTCGAAAAGCGGCGGAATGTGCCTGTCTCTTGCATCACAAATATTCAACCGTCATGGTTACGGCACAAGTATTGTTGTCGGCATGGGCGGAGACCGTATAATCGGCAGTAATTTTGTAGATCTGCTGAAACTGGCCAGAGATGATGATGCGACCAAACTGGTTGTGCTTAATGGCGAGGTTGGTGGAAGTTACGAAGAGGATGCGGCAAACTACCTGAAGAAAACGAAATACCCCAAGCCCGTTGTTGGGCTGATTTCAGGTGTCGGCGCGGAACATTTCTTCCCCAAGGGTTCACGGATGGGGCATGCCGGTGCTGTTATCGGCGAGGGTAATGTCGGTAGTTATGAACATAAGATGAAAGTACTTCAGGATGCCGGTGTCATAATGACGAGAAGTTCCGATGAACTGGCCGATATTGTCGGTATGATTCTGAAAGAGAAGGTCGAGGGGAATCATCTCGAGGAAAAAGATCTCGAAAAACCGGAACTGGTGAGTATCGCCAAACCGAAGCTGGAACGAATGAAACGTCAGGTGCGAGCGGTAACCATTAACACCGGTATAACTGTTCTGCGTGATGGAAAACCACACCTCTTAGGCTATCCGTTCAGCGAACTCATCGAACGCGCCTCCATCGAGGAAATCATTCTGATGGTGCTCCGTCAGGAGGATCCGAAAACCAAAGATAAAAACCTTTTGAAACGCCTTTTTTCATTTCATCTGAAAAATCTTCCTCTTGCAAAAATCGCTGTCGAGGCGGCAGTACAAAGCGTCCGTCACGGCAACGCACTCAATTCGGCTGTCAGCGCCGGACTACTTTGTCAGGACAGCGTCCCCGTCGAAATCTTTCATGAAGACCTCAAAGAGGCGTTCTCTCAACAACAGGCTGTAGCGGTAGTGCTTATCGGCTGGGTAATGGCTCTCGTTGGACACATCCTGTGCGGAGAGTTTAAGGTAACCGGAGACACACAGCTTGAAAACATATTTTTCCGTGCGGTAACAGGCCGCAAACCATCACCCGCTGAAGCAGATATATTCAGGGGTATTTTCGCCGCATGTGTGGATCATACTCCGGCTGTGCCCTCATCGCTTGCCGCAATCACATCATACTCCGGCGGTGTCCTGATGCGGACGGCTCTTGCAGCAGGGATAACCGCAATGGGCGATACCCATGCCGGAGCCGGTGAAGGTGCGGCATATGCCTTTCAGGTGGAAGCCGAAAAAGCTCTCTCGGCACAATCAGTCAGGGACAAAGCCCGCTGGCTCGTCGACAATTATACGGGAAAACTGGGCGACCCGAAACGCAAAATCCCCGGGTACGGCCACCGCTATTACAGCCTGTACGGCAGCGACCCGCGTGCCGAATGCCTCATTAAACTTGCCGAAAAGCACAACATCAAAGGCAACTATATAACGCTCGCACTGGAAGTGGAAAAGATATTGAAGGAGGAAAAAGCGGGAGGACTCTGCCTCAATGTTGATGGTGTTATCGGCGCTTTAATTTCCGAGATGGGTATTCCGCCAAAGGCTGGAAAAGCTCTGTTTATCATACCGAGGTCGGCCGGTATTCTCGGACAGCTTATAGAGCAGAAAGCCGGATCGTTCTTCCGCCTCGATAACGAGTCGATCATTTATACGGGACCGGATGTACCGAGACAGTATAAAGCCATGAATAATCATTGAGAAATGTGGATTATATATATAAACACTGTAGGGACAGATTCTCTTCTGTCCCTACATAATTTATGCTATTCTGTTAATCCTTAAGCAAAAATATGATAGCACATTTTTAATATATTTTTTACCTTTTTTAGAGTCGATTATAAACTTCCATTTGCAGCTATAACCTGTTATTTTTGTACCATATACTAATCATAATCGGAGCGTCAACATGAAAAAAATAAAAAACCTGAAACACAATAAGTTTTTCAGACAATTCGTACTTAACATTCTCGTATCGTTTCTGATCATATTTATGGTACTATCTTTTGACGGCTGTTCAAGGCAGGAAGCGCCAAAAATAAAAGTTGGTCTGGGCGAAGCGGTTATCACTCCCCAGATGGACAACGTTCCCATGCGTGGATATGCAGCGAGAAATTCGACCGGTGTACATGACGATCTTTATGCACGGAGTCTAGTTATCGAAGGTGAGGACGGCACAACAGCGGTTTTTTTGACTCTCGCACTCTGCAATATGAATCTGCAATATTATGAGCAGATCAGATCGGAAATAAACCAAAAGACGAAAATACCGGTTGAAAATATCATCATAAGTTGTACTCATACCCACTCGGGACCTTATGTGAGAAGTGCTCCAGAAGAATACCGGAAGTATCTTGTCGACCGTTCGGTTGCGAGTGTTGTAGATGCATGGAACAACAGGATTCCCGGGCGAATCGGTTTTGGTTCAACACAGGTTATGGGTCTCGGTATGAATGACCGTAGAATGCTCCATGGCGGTATGCATCCTGATCCCGAAGCGGCAATTATAAAGATCGAGAATGAAAAAGGAAAGCTGATCGGAGTAGCGTTCAATTTCGGATGTCACCCCTCGACGCTGGATCTTCACAACCTTCAATTCACCGAGGATTGGCCGTACTACTCGATCAAAGGACTCAAGGAAGCGCTTGGCGAGGATATCTGGATTGCGTACTACCAGTCGGCTCAGGGTGATGTCAAAGTCGGATATACTGCCGAACTGTCGGCTGTCGGCGCGTATATGTACGGCCTTCGTACATTCGAGTACGCCGAATACAAAGGTGGACTCATGATAGATCCTGTGCTCAAAGCCCTCGATACAATTACAACCTCTGGGGATCCTGAGATCAAAGTCTCTCAGCATACCATCGATTTACCCCGTCGTAAGACTTCTCCGGTAACGTTAAAGGAAGCCATTAAAATTCAAAAAGATGCTAATGAAAAGCTGGCCGAAATGGAAAAGATAGCCGACAGAATCGGCAAACGTGTTCTGGATTCCTACAGGGTCGATGTTTTTCTCGCAGACCGGCTGGTCAGCGGCGCACGGCGTGTGGAACAAAATCCCAATCCCGAACCGCTTACCGATGTATGGCAACAGGCGGTCCGTATCGGCGATACAGTGTTTGTCACATTCCCCAATGAGGTGTTCACGGAAATAGGTAAGGCGGTAAAAGATCAGTCACCTTACGAAAAGACCTATGTGATCGGACTCGCCAGCGGGTATAGCGGCTATATTCCTACCAAAGCCGAATATCTCGAAGGCGGTTATGCGGTAGACGGTAATGGTTTCGGTGAGGAATGCGAACAGGTTATTATTGATTCATCACGAAAAATAATTGCGCACGTTACAGAGTGATATAGGTTGTCTGTATTCCTTTCAGGGAAATCTCAGGCAGTTTTAGGCTATAGTTTAACAGATTTTCCCTATCATAAGATTTGTCTGAAAAGTATAAAGACCAAACCTAAATAATACTATTCATTTATTGTCATTTAAATTTGAATTCATTATAAAATCAATCGAGAGGTATTCTCTTATGAGGTCATTTATTCTGTTTTTGGCGCTGTTTTCATTTGGTAAGGTACAAGCTCAGACATACGGCTGGTATACGGAGGGTGATTTCGAACCGGTGTCACGAGCCAAAGTCACTATCGTTAATACACTGAACATTGAACGTAGCGACTGTCCGGTTATTATTCCCGCCAATTTATTACCTGTACAAAGCCTCGATCAGACATGGGTAACCGTGGTTGATCCGACTTTGCCACCGCAGCCGAGGCCAACTATCGAGGAACTGAAAAAAATCGGGAGCGGAGCGGCGCTCGAAGAAACAAACGGGCATGCTATTCCCTATCAGTTTGATGATATTAACCAGGACGGCCTTGGGGACGAGATTTTCTTTATGACCGATTACAAACCGGGTGAAACGAAGACATTTTTTATCTATTTCGGAGAAAACTGGCGCGGCGGAACACCACATGAGACTCATGCGGGTATGGGAACGTACGGCAGGCATCTGGTGCCGTGGTGGGAATCGAAGTTGATAGGCTGGAAAATGTGGTATCCGAACAGCGTCGACCTGTACGGCAAAAGAACACCCATGCTTGTCGCCAACCTTGAGGGTTCAGGAGAAATTTCGGGATATACCGCCCCGTATGAATTCGGAAGCGATATTTTGTCGGTTGCCGAGACATTCGGGGCAGGCGGCATATGCCTGTTCGAAGATCCCGACAGACCCGATGTCATATCACGTCCCCGTTTCAATCCGAATCAGGCTAAAGGGCCGATTTTCGGCACTCGGTTCGCATTTCATGTTGTGGTGAACGGCCCACTGCGCAGCATGATCCGCGCACATACCATGCATTGGCAGACCGGAAGCGGCGACTACGAACTCGAACAACTGTATACCGCATACAAAAACAAGAGTTATTCGACATGCAAAGTGGCATTTCTCCGGTTTCACCCGAAGAATTCAGGAACACAATTCGGATGCGGCATGAGAAAGATCATGAATCAGTACAAACTCTACAAGGAAGATGGCGTTATTATTTCGTTTGGTAAAGATCTGGTGATCACCGATCCTGATGTCGATCCTTTATGGGAAACACAGCATACGGTCGATTTTGAAGCGATAGCGTTGATGGTTAAAAACGCATACCGACCTGTGTTCCAGGAGATTTCCGATTTTGGGGGCAATGTAACCTTCCGAATTCCGGTAACCGAAAACCATACCTATGAGTATCTTATTGCTGCGGGATGGAGCGAGGGCACGGTCAATCGATCGGAACGTGAATTCACGGACTATGTTCTAAATGTACAGAAAGAATATAACAATCCGGTTGTCGTTAAGAATGTCAGCTATGAGACGAAGTGAATGGTAACCGGTAAACACCACAGGGCAACCACGGACGGGGTATTTTTCCCCTACACATATCATTTTCCATGTACCTTGTACCTGTTTTTTCCCTTCTGCCAGAAAGGGCAACCACGAGGGTTGCCCCTACATCACCTCACCTGAACCATTCTGCCGGTTGCGGTATGTTTGCCTGCCTGCAAGCGCGTGATATATATTCCCGATGATACGGTATTGCCGCTTGTGTCTTTGCCGTTCCAAGAAAGTGTATGTGTTCCGACGGGCAGATAGTCAGCTTTCAGTTCGCGGATTTTCTGGCCTGCCAAACTGTAAATGGTTATAGTGTCGAAACCGGATTCAGGCAGCGTGAACTCGATAGCTGCCGAGGGATTGAACGGATTGGGATAGGTTTTGATGAGGGGAATGGTTTCGGGTGTTTGGTATTCTTCATCAACAGAAGTGGTTATAATTTCCCCGGTGTATCGTGAAACACCGCTATCGGTGCCGAACCAGATGGTGTTGTCTTCCTCCACCGCAATGGCATTAACCTTTTATTGCAAAGGCCACTATTTGATGTGGTAAAGGTCGTCCATATTTCACCGTCGAATCGGGATACTCCTCTGTTTGTACCGATCTTTTTGGTGTTGTTGTGGTCGGATACAATGGAATATGCATCATTACTGATTAAACCGGAGTTTTCTGAAGTATAGATTGTCCAGTCAGTACCATCACAGGATGTTATTACCGAATCTGATAGCCCCCATAAAACTTCATTTGGATCTACATATAGTTTATTTAAAAGTCTGGTAAAAAAGTTGACATTCAGCGCAATAATAAATATCCCCTTGTCACTTTCGTTGCGATGCTGCGTATCATAGCGATTCGTGACATCCCTATTATTATCCATTCTCCGTAGTAGTTACTACTACTAAGGAAGAAAGGTGATTTTCCCATCCCATCAACCTGGTAGCAGAATCAGGCGTTGTTAATTTTCCCCTCTTAACAAGAGGGTAATTAAAGGAGGGATCATTTTTTATGTTTTTCGCCGGGCTTTTAATAAATATGTGAATTATGACAATGACTTTATTACTTCAATCTATAAAAAAACATCTTTATATTGTATATGTTTTTAATAGCATCCTATTTTTTAAAAGTGTATTATTATGAAAATTCATTAACATGGAGGGTTTCATGAAGCGTAAACCGGGAATCTTTATTATCCTGCTGACATACCTGCTTGTAATCGGATGTGGTGGACAAGATATCGTTGGCCGAATAACCGGGCCCGACGGCAAACCGATTGGCAACCTGCAGGTGTTACTCTACAATGCATCTGCCGATAAACCGGTTTCTGCCGCGGCAGAGGGTGTAACCAATGACAAAGGAATTTTTCACATAAAGACGGATAATCCGGGCGATGCCGTGCTTGAGGTGGTTGGAGATAAGGGCGAAGGACGCATTTATATAGTACATGATAAGCTGCGGAATCGAATCGATATAACCTACCCTGTTAAAGAAAAAATTGTTTTTCTTCACGACAACGACCTTCATTTCGATTTTAATTCCCTGGGTGCATTTCAGACCAGACTTGAAGTCGTCCGGAACAGCAACAAAGATGTTTTCCTTTTTAATGCTGGTGATACATTTGTGCGCCACCAGGCCCGGTGGATTGTAGACGGCCAACCAATGGAAGACAAGGCATGGTACGGGGAAAGAGCGTTGTACATGATTGATACCATGAACCTGCTGGGATATGATCTGATGACTCCGGGTAATCACGAATTGGCCTATATACAACCTTATACCCTTATCGCGCTCGAAAAGGCGCAGTTTCCTCTGATCGCCGCCAATATCGAGGTTTCGACGGATGCAATTCCTCCGCTTGAACCGTACAGGATATTGAGTACAAGTACATGGAGAACCGTTGCGGTTTTGGGTCTCACTACAGTCAGCCTGCCAGCGGATTCCACCGGTATTAAACTGCTCGATCCGTTCGATACGGCCAAGCAATATATTTATCTGGCTGACGAGAACGATCTTTTCGTGGCCTTGACGCATATCGGTTACAACAACGACAGGGAACTGGCAGCACGTTTCCCCAATATCGATATCATTATCGGCGGGCACAGCCATACACTACTTGAAAACGCCGAGATCATAAACACCGTGCTTGTGGCGCAGGCAGGCGGAAGCGAGCATATCATGTCAAAAGATCATGTGAAGTATCTTGGAGAAGTCGATGTAATATTGGAAAATGGCGAAATAAAGGAAAAAAAAGGACATGTAATGGTATTTCCGCTTCCATGAAACGGTGGCAGCAAAAATCACAATTTCTCTTTATCGATAAACAGGTCTGTCCGCTGAAGAATATATCCGGTATGCCCAAGGCTCATGCAGCGGTCCA
>JAFGMP010000210.1 GCA_016927495.1 Candidatus Latescibacterota bacterium
CAATCCCGGCAGTTAATTTTTTTTTTACATATTATTTTTTCCGAGCCTTTTCAATAACCGATTTAACGGAAACTGCCTTACCACCCTGAGCTTTCGATTCATCGGCAGCGCTCATAAAACCGAAAATTTCAATTGTTTCCTCATGGGTCACAGGTATATTTCCTGTCTTGAAAAATTTGACAATTTCATCCACAAGCGGACCGTATCCTGTATACCCTCCGCTTGGACCTATTTTTTTGGTACCGTACACGAAAGCGCCGTAATCACGTTGACCGGCTCTGAGTCCCCTGAATGTACCGATCCTGCCATCCTTCCAGATACCGACAACATGCTCGGTATCTTTAGTCTGGACACGTCTTACCGTATCGCAGCCTGTACCCATGATGGTATACAGTATCTCAACACCATGGACACCATACCAGTACAGGTCGGGATGATGTTCTTCCAGTGAGCACGGGCTGAATGCATCACAGCCGATAATCTCACCGAACTCGTCATTGTTACGCATCCCGATAATTCCCGGGCAGTAACGAAGCGATGAGCTTGACCAGCAGGGGACATTATTGGCCTCTGCAAGCCGGAAAATTTCGATGACATCCTCGAGGCTGCCCGCCATGGGTTTATCGATGAACACCGGCTTTTTAGCGGCGATTACCGGTTTGATCTGTGTCAGATGTGGACGGCCGTCCACACTCTCCAAAAGGACACCGTCAACCTTCCGGCAGAGTTCCTCGATCGAGTTAACAATTTCAACACCGAACTCATCACGTAACTGATTGGTATAACCCTCCACACGTGACGCTGAACTTTCGACATCGGGAGAACCGCCGGGAAATCCGGCAACAACCTTGCAGCCTGTTTTATTCTCGATGTCGTTAATGTATTTCGTGAATGCAGGGACATGTGATGTATCGAGGCCGATTATACCGATGCGGAAAACAGGGTTTTGAGCGCTGCAGGGTGATAGTATAATTCCCGCGACACATACAAAAACCAGCACCTTAAGAAGCATTGAATAACATTTCATAACAACTCCTTCCATGATTTACAGTTCAGTAATTGTTTATACAGTCAAAGGAAATCTATTATTTATAACCAATAAATTGAATCGTTATTTTTTGATTTTTCAATTATTCAACCGTATAAACTAAAATCGAAGCCGAAGCTCCGTCGCTGATATACAGCTTACCATCTTTGTACGCCACAGAATGCGGTTTCATAATACGGTCAACTCCGTAACCGGCAAACGCTGCGGCAGCACCTTTCGGATTAAAAACAACGACACCACGGCTGTCGGCAACTGCTATATTCCCTCCATCCATTACAACGGCATCGACAGGCGCTTCGAGTGCATCACCACCAATATAATTGATATGAGCGCCGAAATTACGAACAACGGCAACCGCTCCCATTTTCGTATCGGCAATGTACAGGATACCGTCAGGATCAACATCCAGCCCGGCAGGTTCACGGAGACTTTTATCTCTCGATCCGAACGCACCCATTGTCCTGATCGATCTACCGAGCATATCGATCCTGATTACTGCTCCGGTATCACGATCCGTTATGTAGAGGTCGCCGGAGATTTTATCGTATGCAATACCGTTGAACGACCCGAATAGTTTTGTTTGATCCGCACCACCACGGTAGATGGTATATCCGTTTTTAAGGTTGCGGTCGAATCTGAGCACCCGTGAATCGGACGCATCGACAGCATAGATTTCTATACCGCTTGATGAGCAGACATCGATGGGTGCATAAAGACGTTCGGTGCGGTTGGTGAAACTGTCGAACCGTGAAATAATCTCGCCCGAACCGTTTAGCCGTACAACGCTTGATTTATCGCGGTCGCAGACATAAAGTGTGCCATCCACTCCAAACGAAATACCCCAGGGAGCACGAATTTCCCCTTGTGTACCGAGCGTTCCTGAATACGTAAGCCGTAAAGACCCCGTAACAGCCGGAGGTGTAACTTTCTCAGCGACCGGGGGTACTGACTTTTCAAAAGAGGATGAGGCGCATGAACATAAGGAAAGTAGTGTAATAATAACCGGAAATCGAATCATGTCCGTTTACCCTCCTGCAGGCCACGAGCATAAGCAGCAAATGTCAGATAGTCAAAGAGTTTTTCCGGAAGCGGAAGAAAATCAAAAATCCGGGCCAGAGTCTGCAGTGTGTAAAATACGGGTTTTTTTATGGCAAAACGCCCGTAAAACGATTCAAGTATATCGAGCCTTACAACATTATAAAGTTCCGGGTAACGCTTTATCAAAGTTGGCAATGTGTTTCTACCATAGAGATATGTGAGATGCGTATGGTGTGTTATATTCCTCGAAAAATGGTGGTACGAAACGGCATCGGGAGCATAGGCAAATCGAACTCCTGATGCAGACAACCGCATACCGGCATCAAGGTCTTCACCGCCCCATAAATTGATTTGTTCGTCGAAAAGGTCATCGCCCGGAATATCCTTGCGGCATATTGAGGAATTACAGGTCACGAAATACCATGGAGGTATTTGGTCTCCATCGGATATTTTACTGATTCCTCTTGTACCGATATATCTGAGGAAACTTCCTTTTGCCGGCCAGATAACTTTACCGATTACTGCTATTCGGGGATTTTCTTTGTGGCACTCCATGTGTGCTTTCAGAAATCCTGGCATAGCCTCAAGGTCAGAATCCAGAAAAACGATAATATCACTATCGGTTGCACGAATCCCCTCGTTACGTGCAGCGCTGCGCCCTTTATTTCCGGAAAAAGACCGCCAGACAAGCGGATAGGATGCTTGTGTGCCTGTTCTGACAAATTCCTCATCGATTTCACTGCCATCATCAACCACACACACTGAATAATCAAGATCTCCCTGTATATCTCTGTTGAGCGATTGAAGGCATTGTATCAGCAGATTAACTCTGCCATAAACCGGTATGATGACTGATAGTGTCATAGTGAATTACAGTTTTATATTGACGATTATTTTGATTAAAATTACTCAAAGAATCTGATTTTCACGAATCCGATTAAAAAAACCTGGACAACCGAAAATTTTGGGTCGGCTTCCTGAATGGTATCATATCTCGTATTACAGGTATTATAGCGTGAATATTTTATACCCACATCAAGTCCGTACGACCCGAACCAGGAACCGGTGTTTATAGATTCCTCGGTGTCGAACCGCCATCGCGCACAAATTGCAACATATGGCCCGCCCAAACGAGCTATAAGGTATTTTGTTTCCGGTTGATCGATTTCCCATTCATTTCCGATTACCCATTCCGTACTCGTTAAGGTGTAACGGGCCCATGAATATCCCACTGTAGTATGGAATGAATTTATTCTGTATAAATCAGAGGTGACCGGGACCGGTACCTCATAACGTAATCCGACCCAGGATGTTTCGTACAGTGAATTTTTAATTTTTTCAAGTCGCATATTATCATCATACTGTACCGGTTTTAAATCGATTTTCTCGCCTAAACTCGCATCGATACCGCCCTGAACAGATAAACCTTTAAAAAAACGAATTCCACCACATAAAATTCCCATCTTATAACTGTCGATGCTCCATTCGGGTTTTGAGCTTGACCATGTATAAGCAATTCCTCCGCCTATTTCAATCGGCGGACCGAGTTTTGTATCATCGGCTGAAATAATGGATGAAAAAAAAGAAAAGACCATTACAAAGAATACAATTACACTACGAGAAATCCTGATCAATGTATGAAGCATATAGACTCCGGACAAATCAATAAATATTTCTGATAATCTTTTACAACATTTTTTAGTTACAGAGTTATACCACATTAATATGTCGTTGTCAAATATTTTAACTCTTTTTCGCTAACAATTTGCATGTATTTAAAAGAAATTTTTGTGTCATTAAGATTTTGAAAAC
>JAFGMP010000211.1 GCA_016927495.1 Candidatus Latescibacterota bacterium
CTTTCAAGAGGTTGTTTATGAAAAATAATAAATTCTTTGCGGTAATTACCGGTGATCTGGTAAAATCGAAAAGATTACCCAATCAAAATACAGTATTATCGGCGCTTAATTCAGCTTTTAACAGTGTACAACTATTTCTGGAATGCAAGCAAAACAGCAATATATTATGTGCACCTTTTCAGATATTCAGAGGCGATAGCTTTCAGGGGGTCATTTCAAACCCCGAACTGGCTCTCCATGTGCTTATCATACTTCGCGCAAGCCTCAGATGCATACGGCATACTCAAAGACGTAAAAACTCGATCGATGTCCGCCTCGCGCTGGGAATCGGAACGGTCAATTATCTTCCGGATAAAAAGGTTTCCGAGGGTGACGGCGATGCGTTCCGGCGTTCCGGCACGCTATTGGATACTCTGAAAAAGAAACCTGTTTTTTTGGCTGTTGATACTCCCTGGCCCGATATTAACAAGGAACTCGATGTTGAATGTGCACTTCTTGATGCAATTATCTATAAATGGTCTGCGCATCAGGCTGAAGCGATACTCGGATACCTGAGAGGTCTGACACAAGCCGAAATAGGTAATAACCTTGGAATTACTCAGGCAGCCCTGTCTCTTAGGTTGAGAGATGCCGGCAGCAAGGCAATTGAAATATGCTGTAACCGGTATCAAAATATTATCCGGGATGTTTCACATTGTTAATAATATAATTCCTAAAGCTTATATATTTCATATATAATGTCAGGAGCTTATTTAATGTATCGACTTGAATTGGTTAAAATAGTATTGCTTTTCCGTATCCTTGCCGCCCATCTGTTAGCAGAATGTATCTTCTCCGGAAAACGTAAAACCACAAGCGCCATTCTGTTATATGCCATTGTTTCCGGATTAATGGCGTATGTTTTCGCCGGAAAACTGAATATTATATGGCTTCCTTTGGTAATAGCTGCTACAAATGTTATCATTATATTTATAAAAAAACATCTTAATGACACTATCAAATCATACGCAGCAATTCAATTATCCCATTTTGTAATTATTTTGATTTGCTGGATCATAATTGCTCATATAAGTCTCGCTGAAATATATGAAATTACTAAAACGTCACTTTTGAATCCTCAGTTCTGGATACTTGCAGTTGCTTATTTATTAATAACCGGCCCCGTGGGGTATTTCATCGGATTATTTACCAGAAAATGGCGTATTGAAATCAATGAAAATACCACAAAAAGCCTCGAAAATGCCGGATTATGGATCGGAAGATTTGAGCGAATCATTATCCTGACATTTATTCTTATAAAACAGTATTCGGCTATCGGTTTTTTAATTGCCGCAAAATCAATCTTCCGTTTCGGAGAAATCAATCAGCCTCATAACAGGAAGATAACCGAATATTTTCTGATCGGTACGCTTGTCAGTATCGCCATATCACTTTTAATAGGAATACTGACAATTCAGCTTCTTGCTTATATACAATAGCAGTATCAACAATACCCGATTATTCTTCCCGCTCTGATTCTGGAATATGTACGACAAAAATCGCTGGCAACCCGAGATACCTTGCGCCCTGTTTGTCACGGGCTGAAAATTTGCCGTTCATCTGTATGACGAGCAACGAGCCGTTTTCGTTCAACTCGATGCCGAATGTTCCACCCGCCATGTAGCCGTAAGTGTTGTGGTAATACGGATCGAGAAAGGCGATAACTTTTTTCGTGTCGCTGCGGGTATCGTATTGAACCACCGGCGTTCCCCAGCCAGGCCCGTTACAACTTGAGCCCGGTACATAATAGAGGTATCTGCAGCCGGGACTCATAGCCATACTCGCCGTATACACGCCGCCTTCATCCCAGTTTACACCAACAAGTTCGGTTCTTTCCTCGTCGGGATAGAATTTAAACAGTGTCCCCTGATAATCGAAACACCAGAAAAACTGCTTCGGTGTACGGCGCGCCGTGTATGCCCGAAGGCTCGTACAAAGCCCGGAAACAGGATTAACCGGCACTGCGCAGTCGAGTATATCAAACAAATTGGTACGCTGGTCAAAACTTATGAAGGGATAGGTATCACTGTCGGGCTGAAATTTATGATCTTTGGTTGTTACCGTACTGTAAGTAAGACCGGTGATTTCATCCAGAAGCATAGACCGTGAATTCCATATGGTTCCGCCGGGCAGCGCTCCACCGTACAGCAGTTTATCATGGATGACATCGTACGACATAAAATTCTTTTCATGGCCGATAGCAATCAATACTCCGGTTTGTGTATCGAGCGAATGGTACGGCCAACTATCTCCCGGAAAAGGAACACCGTGATATTTTGCCGCGCCTGTAAATACATTATATGTCAGCAGATGCCCGCCGCGAACATAACCGTGGTCAATGTCCTCCTGACGTACATCACGGCCGAGCCAGGTGGCGGCAACCAAAGTGCCGTCCGGCATTATATCCATACGGCCATGAATTTTACCGTCAACCCACTGTCCCTTTTTCCAGCCGCACAGCTTGCCGACATCGACCACGATCCGCTGATTATTTTTCACCGGGTCATATTCGGTGATGAACACGTGGCCGTCTTTACAGCGATGATCGCCGGTTGCCATATAAAAGCAGCCGTTCGGACCTTTGGTAACCTCACCCCAC
>JAFGMP010000026.1 GCA_016927495.1 Candidatus Latescibacterota bacterium
AGCGCATTTTCCGATGCATAGATCGCTTCATTAATAAGTCCCTGTTGAAAAAACAGATCGGCAAGTTTCTGATATATCTCAAAATTATACGGATTATCAGGGTATTCATTCACAATTCTTTTATATGTTCTTTCGGCATCCATAAAGCGGTTAACCTTAGTAAAACTTCTTCCTATGCCATATAATGCATCAACAGAATACTCAGGAGATATATTAACGGCTACCGAACTGTCATACCATGCAATCGCAGTGTCATACCACTCCTGTTCCTCATACAGCGATCCGAGTTTATAATACATTTTCTGGGCAGAAAGTGTATTACTGTTTTCAAAGGCGCGGCCTAATAAAAATGAAGCGGCTTTATCATTATTGCCCATAGATACATAGAGATCAGCAAGCAGAAATGCGGAAGAATCAGAATATGCAGCATACAGGGGATTGTTCATAAGAACCTGATAATAGTCGATAGCCCTCGATTTACGGCCTGATAAATTATTATAGCGAGCCAGTTCGAAAAGCAGCATGGGTGAACGGGGGCTCTCCGGATATTTATCGATGAAATTTTCCGCAATTTGAGTTTCGTCATAATATTCACCCGTTTTGAATTTGATGCGTTCGAGATAATACAGGGCTTCGTCATAATTATTATCCGTACGGGCCGAATTTGTAATAAAATTGATAAATGCATTCTCGGCTTCCACAAACCGGCCGCTTTCAAAAAAATTTTTTCCAAGCCTGAAATATGCATCCATAATCCACTCATATGAAGGATAGTCAAGTGTAAGCCTTAAAAAAGCATTACCGGCAGGGCGTGGTTGCTCGATTTGTTCATATGCCCGGCCAAGAAAATAAAGCGCCTCATCGATGTTTTTTCCATCAGGTCTTTCCACCAGATATTTTTCGAAATTTTCCACTGCTCCGGCAAGGAGCCCGAGATTAAACAGACATACACCTTCTTTCATAACCGCCTCTCCGGCAATTTCCGAATCCGGGTACCGTTTGGTTATTTCATTGAAAGAGTTGGATGCACGCTGGTATTCCTTTGTCATGAGATACGCAATACCGCTCATATAAAGAACTTCGGGCATCAATGGTGAATTGTCGTAGTACTGAATGAATTCTCTGGTGAGTGCCAGACAGTCATCGAGTTCGCCGTTATCGAGCAGAATACGGGAATATGAATACCTGACATTGTCCGCATATTCAACTTCAGGAGATAATTTGCTTGCTATTCCGAGATAATATCTTTCTTCAGAATATCGTCCAAGTTGGCCGGCGGCCTGGGCGAGATAATACAGTGCGCGAACACGGTCACCTGTATCTTCAACGGAATCGACAATATCATACAGAAGCACTGCTGCACTATCGGGTTTTCCGGTTTCAAGATAGACTGAAGCTGTGTTAAGTTTCTGTTTGAAATCCAGCGCTGAGGCTGAAACCGCGGAAAGTAACAGTACGATTAATGCGGCGCCGCTTATTAATATCTTTTTCTTTCTAATTCCGATAATCATCCCAAATTCTCATTGCAGTGCATGAATGAATAATAACATCATACTATTATTATACTGAATTTTCTCCTGAAAGATACATATTTTTAATGTAAGGATTTATTCTGTGCATAATAATCGATGAGCGTGTACATTTTTTGAAGAAATTCACTCATGTTTATACCTCTGATCGATTCTGCCGGTTCATTGAATACATCGCCGAAATAATGCGGTATGGATAAATCGTTAATCCATGCGCCGCGTGAATCCAGCGATTCGATTATTTCACTAATTATACCCGAATCAATTCTCACAGTTTTACTACTCGATTGTATTGAAGCTATATATTCGGCAGACGCCTCCTGTGAAGACAGTGAACATACCCGTTCATATTCCTTTTTCAATTGGGTAATGTCAATCGTCAAAGGAACACCATACGGATAGAGGTTCGTGATATTGTAATCGACCCAGTAATGTCCGTCTTCGATTGATGTTCCGGAACGGTGGCTCCAGAGCGGTTTGTTTGTGCCGAGTTCATAAAAGTACGCATGAGTTTTCCCCTCTGGCAGCCCGGAAGTTAGAATTGCTCCTTCAAGCCATTCCAGGGCGTCGGGTATTGGTCTCAGAAATCTTCTGTCGCCGGTTATTTTATAGAATTTCTGAAGGTCGCGTATATTGTTTGTTGTTTGGACCGTACAGACAGCGTCAGGTTCATATGACCGTCCCCAGCCTGGTTTCATGTTCATGGTGTATTGCTGTGCCCAGCCTGCCTGAGGTTTCGGCAACTGCGAGATAATGTAGAATTCCATGGCCCGATATGCCGCTTCGCGATAGGTTTCATTACCCAGTTTTTCCCATGCTTCGAGTAACAGGTTGATGTTATCGCTGATAACATCGTCATTAAATGTATAATAATGAGTGTAATCGGCATGTCCATCATGAGGATAATCATATCTGAGAGGGTATCGCTGCGGCCATGCCCCGTTTGGATATTGTGCCTCAAGAATAAAATCCATCGCTTTAAGAAGAGCAGTTCTGTATTTGGGATTCAGTGTCGTCATGTACAGTTCGAGCAGGAAACGTATTGGCGCCGATGTCGTATAATCATCGAAAGAACAGTTTCCATAATACTGTAAATACTCTTCCCAACCCCAGCATTTCGATGCTGCTTCGTCATACCATTTACGGATACCTGTCATGTCGAAGTCGATTAGGTAGTGCCAGCCGCCCGCGGGATGCTGTCCCCATATGAGGGCATTCGCCGCTTTTTCCGCATAATCGAGATAAGCATGGTCTCCGGTTGCCTTGTATGCCTTTAAAAACATCATACCTACAGCAGGAGTACCGGGGGGTTGTACCCATATCTGTGTGTCACGGGCTGGGATTTCTCCCCACCTGCGTGTGAGGTCCTCCGAATACAGAAATACATATCCCCCTTTGTTCGACACGGTATTTGCCAAAAAATCTGCCGCTTTTCTCATCGCTGCAAGTACATCCTTTTCGCGTGGTTCGGTATATATGCTGTTTATTGGGAAAAAAAATGCAAAAACAAGTATTGTTAACCGGATTATTCTATTCACGTACTGTACCTTTCTTTCATAAAAATATACACTCCATGTTATGTAATATAATAAAAAAGCCCGGAAAAAGGGTAACTTACCGGGCATTTTTGTTATATTTTAATCAATACCTGCTTATTTTTGTCAGCTTCATTTTTCTGATAATTGAATAACCGTCTGACTTCATCGTATAAATGGAATAAATTTACCGGTATCCCCTTTTGAAAATGTGGAACTGCTGGTTTCTTTGTTAACCATATACATACTATTATAAGTTGAACCGACATCAGTAAAAATCACATACATTAAACCGTTCTTGTAGCCCAGTTCTCTAACCATTTGTAATGATTCGGAAGATACGCTCTCTTAGTCGAAGCTGCAACTTCGCTCAGATTATTCAGCAGGGTTTTCTCATATGGTGACAGAACAGGATTATATGCCGATTCAAGGTTTGTTATTACTTCTTCCATGTTGTTCATCGCGGGCATGGTCGAATCGATTTCCTGTGTATTATAGACATGCCGCAGCATTGCCTGAGCGATACTGGCTTTTTTGTCTTTGAAAAAATCCTCTTTTGCTGCGAGTGCGACCATTGCATCGCTCCCCATCGGTTTGATACCAAGAATACCAAGATTCAATTTTTCGCAGCGGGGTATAAGCGCGGAATAATCGTTAGGGGGGTAATTCTTGCTGCTGAAACCGCTGTTATGATGAAAGTTATAAATAATCATTACATAGTCGAGAGAATCCCCGTAGCGGTCAATGTGCTTCATCATGGTCGGTTCGTCATGGGTCACCACTCCGATAGCCCTTATTTTACCGGCCTTTTTATTCTTTTCCATAATGGCGAACCGGTCATCGTCCACAGAATAAAGCCGGTATAAATCGATGTAATCGGTTTCAAAACTTTTCAGCGCAAAATCGAGTTCGCCCTGCATTTTGTCAGTCGATAACTCGAAACACAGCGACACAACCGCGTCCTTGCGAATGCCCTTGAGACTTTTTCCCATGGGTATGAACTGGTGGAAACCCTCTTCATAGACATCAAATATATTAATTCCACCCTCAAATCCCAGTTTAATTATCCTGTCACGGGTTTCCGGATCTGCAATAAGCTCTTTTTTCAAATGCGATCCGAATCCGAGAGTTGATACTTTTATGCCTGTTTTTCCCAGAGTTCGTCTTGGTATCTCACCTTTCGGTTCATATCCGTTGAATGTCTTTTTGGGGATGATGGAACATCCGGCAAAAGGTAGTGTAGCCGAAGCTGTACCGATACCTTTTATAAAAGATCTGCGTTTCATTGTTCCTCCGTTATATTACGATTACGAATTTTTCATGATCTGATACTTCAAATATATCGAGAGCAATGGGCACAAGATGTTGTGCCCCTACGAATTGGGTACTTAACTCATATTATTAATAAACAGACCTCTTATAATCTCTTCAATGCCCGGTCGATAACATACCGTCGAATCGCATCGGAATATGGGAGAGCATCTTTCCCACCGAGAGAATCGAGCTTGACAGCGCATCCCCTGAGTCGTGAAACGTTGGCCGCGACCAAAATACGGTGCATTTCCAGAATCGCCTCATAGGGCCGAGGAATCTTCCTGAACGAATAAAACTCGTTCAATTTGTCGAACATGTTTAAATTCCAGTTTCCTTCCAGTATAAAATTCCGGTTTTCCTGTGCCGCATATACATCGACATGGTAGCCATTTTCAGTTGGATAGTTCCCGCAATGGCACATCCCTATAACCGGAGGCTGGCCGTCCCTCGGCTTCATGGTGAGTACACAGAGCGAAGCACCAATTTTTTCCTTCTCGACCCTCCATTTACGCATGTCTATACCGAAGTGCCCGGTGAAATAAACCGTATCGACTCCGCCGCCCAGAGCAGCATGAGCGTAATTGATGACATGCGGGAAATGCCATGTAAAGTGAGCCTCAGCGCCGTATGCCTCAAACGCCCGGAGCGGGCCTTTGTTCCTGACAAAATCCTGCATCTTATAGACTTCCGGACCGAATTCCAGTTCCGATGCGCTCATGACCGGGGCATCGTAGCGTTTTGCCAGACGGATCAGTTCTTCGGCATCCTCGATAGAAGCGGTGAACGGACGGTTGATAAATGTCGGTTTTCCCTGTTCGAGGCATGGCCGGGCAAGATCGAGCACCATACGGTAATCCGCATGCTCGATGTAAAAGCAATCGCATTCACGGGCGAGCTTAACCGGGTCATCATAAATTTTATCGTAGGTGGTACCTTTCATCGCTTTTGCAAAGCCGGGTTCGTCATCCCACAGCGCATAGGTTTTTACACGGACCTCTTTGGTATACTCTTTCGGCGGATTTCTGAACATTGCTGCAAAACCATGCGAACCGACCCCGAGTACGCCGAGTTTCATAAGCTTCATGTCTTTGTTGTTCATAATTAATTATCCTATTAATTGTTATCCGCAGATTACGCAGATTAACACAGATTAATACAAAAAAATTTTAATTAAGTTAAAAAATTAGACAGAATTTGTAATTCTCACTTAAAAGTATTTCAGTTTAATATATCCAAAAATTTATAACCCATTTCCCGATGAATCGTCATGGTAACACCGATTACTTCACAAGTTTTAGCATTTTTTCTATCTGCGTTAATCTGCGTCATCTGCGGATTTCTATTTTTCCCTCAGATTATATACAAACCGTTTATATTGAACTTGTTGTGAACCAAAATTAATCAATAACGCTTTATTTTTTCCTGATGCTTTCAGATAATTTATTACCTGTGCTTCTTCATTCCCGGAAATGTTGGGTAATGCTTTTAGTTCAACAATAACCGTACCAAAACAGATAAAATCGGCCTTGTAATAGGCTTTCAACCTGATATCACGATAATAAACCGGCAATTCTACCTCTCTATTATACGGTATAGCCTGAATTTGTAACTCTTTTTCAAGGGCTTCCTGGTAAACTGCTTCCAAAAAACCGCAGCCCATCTCCTTATGGACCGTCATAGCTGCACCGATTATAGCATAGGTTTCCGTATCTTTTTTATCTATGTTTTTCAGCATCTTTTTCGGGCCTTTGTATTATCCGCAGATTACGCAGATTTTCGCAGATTAAATACAAATAATTTGAATCAAAGTTTGGAATAGCCTGAGTTATAATTTTTACTCAAAAGCTTCCTTGTATAATATTTCCAAAAAATACAGCCTATCTTCCTATAAACTGTCATGACAGCACCTATTATAGCATATATTTTAGTATCTTTTTTTATCTGCGTAAATCTGCGTCATCTGCGGATCCTTTTCACAACCCGGAAACCGAGGCCGTAATCAGCATCCATAGGTTTGAACCTGCCACGGTATGCTGCCCTGCATTTGAATGCTTTGTTGTCCCATGTGCCCTGACGGATACACTTGACATCACCCGACTGCGCGCCTGTCGGGTTTGTCACGTTTCCGTCCGGATAGTCACCGTACCAGTCGTTGCACCACTCCCATACACTTCCGCTCATGTCGAAAAGGCCGAACGGATTGGCCGGATATGAGCATACCGATGTAGGGTGACCGACATTCATGTCATAATTCAGTTTGCTCTTGTCAATTGTTCCGTCGTCCGTGCCGTACATGAATTGCTGCCCACCACGGGCCGCATATTCCCATTCCGCTTCCGTTGGAAGATCAAATCCGTAATACCCGGCAAAGGCTTTTGCACCGTACCAGGACACCGCAATCACCGGCCAGTTCTCTTTACCGCTTGCAACTTTAAACTCGCCGTTATCATACATGATCCAGCAGTCGTTATACGGAACTTCGTAGATATAATCCATATTAAGGTATTGTTCGCCTGCCCGGTCACCGGTTGTCCCGTACACATCCCCGTCCTTTATCTCGATATCACCCGTTTTAAGAGCGGCATTGAGGTACGCTGCATACTGAGCGTTGGTCACTTCATGAGCGCCCATCTCGAAGCCTGACAGGGTCACTGAATGCACAGGGCGGCAGCCATCCCACAGGTCGCCGACCTCATCGCCCATCTGAAAGGTGCCGCCGGGGATGGCCACGAAGGTGATTCCCATGGATGACAATTTGTGTGATGGGTCTTTTTGCCCGTTAGAGCCGCCGCAGGACAGCGTGAGAAAAAGTGCTAACAGAATTAGTAGTGCAAGGTCAATGTGCCGTTTCATGAAATCCTCTCCGATGTGGACAAGTTATATTGATAACCGGGAAATCTTGTTTATACTTGAATATTACGTGCTCCCGGTTCTTTTGACAAGAATTTTCTGCAATTTATTCTTTGTGTTGTTATGAAATATATGGACACCGTTATAAAACAAAGGATTGTGAGTGTTTTACGGTCATAAGTAATTGTTGATTTGAGTGCCAGTCATAATTATATATAATCCGAGGAAATTTGAGCTTATCGAAGAAGAATGGAATAATTTTCAGAAAGAAGAAAAATAATGAAAACATATCATGAGATAAGCGATATTATTTTACAAAAGATACCCTCAAAATATCTATCGATGGAAAGAATTTCCAATTTAAAATATCTGCAATATCAAAAAAATTAGCATAAGCTACTGACATTGAAAGGAATAAGTACGAAATATCTCCATCGGGGTATGGTATCCATTGGCCCTTGCTTGATGAAGATTTATCGATTGATGGTTTGTTGGGAATGCATTGAAATATATCTTGACAAATTATTA
>JAFGMP010000212.1 GCA_016927495.1 Candidatus Latescibacterota bacterium
CATAATGAATCGGCATGGTCAAAAAACAGACGATGCGAGTTTAAAATCGTCAATCCGTTATAAAATTCTGTTATATACCAGGATAAAACATAATTTGTAGGAAATAAAAAATGAAAACATTACGTCATTTTACAGAAAATTCGGGAATACGGCGTGATATACTGAAAAAAGCCTGAGTATCTTCAGCATTTATTACTCCTTTATATGTTTGACAGTTGGACTATGATACGTGTACATATTTCCTTTAGTTTTTTTATTATTTTTGAAATCTTTGCTACTTTAGTAGTAGGTTTGGAATTTGATGAAAAAAACTTAAAGCCTCCTTGCGATGATTGTATTCAGATTATAACCACATCAGACGGTTCCACGATAATTGGAAAATTTACAAATATTACTGCTAATACGGTCGAATTTTTGACTGATCTCGGTTTAATCACCATACCCCGTAACAGAATCACATCTATTAACACTGTACCTGTATCCAGTATCCGGGGAGGTGTATACTGGTTTCCGGATCCGAATACTACACGACTATTTTTTGCTCCTACCGGCAGAATGCTTCCTAAGGGTAAAGGATATATTGCCGATTACTTATTTTTTTTCCCGTCATTCAACTATGGTGTCACTTCTAACCTGTCTCTCGGCGGCGGATGTTCAATTTTTCCCACCGGGAATATGTCCAATCAGATTTATTTCTTCACACCTAAAATTGGATTAAAACGTTCTAAAAATCTTAACATCGCTGCAGGTGCTCTTGTTCTCAAGATTCCTGATATAGGTGATGAGGATACTCCTTTAGTGAGTGTTCTTTATGGTACAGGTACGTGGGGTTCAACGGACCAGAGTCTGACCTGTGGCTTCGGATATGGAATGGTTGACAGAAAGTTTGGTTCTAAGCCATTGATTGTTATCGGAGGGGAAAAGAGATTGACTCGCCGTTTGGCATTTGTGACAGAAAACTGGATGATTCCCGGTGTTAATAATGTTTTATTATCCTATGGTATAAGGTTTTTAACAGAGAAGTTTACAACAGATTTTGCGTTGTTAAACACTACCGGAGGGAATGTAGTATTCCCCGGGATCCCCTATATAGATTTTGTTTATAATTTCTGAATCTTTTAAAGCATCATGGAATTATCCTGGAAAACACCATCTTTCATAATGAGAAGGTCATCGATTTTGATTGTTGGTTTGTTAACCTCGCCGTCCATGTGTTTCGGGCCATGAACGACAACATCCCTCCGCACATTATTACCAAGCGCAACGTGTGTCCGGTCATGATGATGAGTACCGTCACTCCAGTAATACAGGTCATTTTCCACCAGGGATGTTGTGAGAATTCCCACCTCATCGATTGCATCGGCAGGAGGATTTCCACTTGCAATGAATTCTTTCAGGCGTTTTAGTTGAATGGCATCACCTTTCAGATCGACGGCTCTCCCTTTTTCTACGGTGATTCTCAACGGTTCACGGTCAAGTTCGTCTGCAGGCCTGACCTCCCTCTGTGTCGGGCCGTCGAAGACCAGTATTCCTTCTGTGTTTTCCATAACAGGCATGACCGCAACCTCGCCATAAAATGGTATAATGCCGAGAACCGGAACAAGACCGGCACGCCCACCGAGTCCAAATGTAAAATCGGTGCCTCCCGCTGAAGAAATATGCCCTTTTTTCGATCTGCTCAACAATGTTTTGAGCCACCGTGTCCGCTCAGGTATAACGGCTATTTCCTCAGGTGTTACATCCCACTCACCAAGCCCGTTACATTGTAGTATCATCCACCTTCGCTCGCCCGAAAGCGACTTGTCATGCATATCCGGATTACCATATAAGCGCCCGTAGCCGGGACGATTCGGTACCCAGGTGTCGGCAAGGTTTTCGATGACGATGTCCGAAGTATCCATCGCCTCCTTAAGCGACTGCAGTACATAGCCATCCTTATACTGTTCGCTTTTTACCAGGTGTCTGATATCGACTATCGAGGGAATTACACCGATCGAAAGGGCGGCCTCCGCAATAGCCGGTGCATAGGGGAGAAGAATGTCATCCGCAATGATAAGGAGTGTTTCTCCCTGTTTTGCCCTGCACGAAGCCTCGAGAACGATCTTTGCATTTCTGAGCAGTTTTTCCGGATAGCCTTCACCCACCTGTTGATTGTCTTTTTCGACAGTGGTCTCTTCAGATTGAGAGCAACCGCTAATCCCGGCAAATCCGGCGCTCAGACCTAATGAAGTATTCATAAAACCACGGCGTGACATTTTCTTTTCGCTCATACCATTTCCCCGTTGTTCTCTGGTAATATCAATATATACTTATCTTATAAGATACTGATTGGTCAAATAAAAAGTTGGCTTAAAATCAATATTGTTCAATACTGATTCTTGTGCAAATACATTTAAGCAAAAATGGAAATAGATGGTTCGGCAAAATGCTTTTAGGGCGTACGGACGTATGCCCTTATAAATTTCTTATTGAGACCCCCCTGTCCTATGGACATCCCCCCTTGTTAAGGCATAGGCTTTAGGATAAGGTTTGGAATAGTAAGAATAGTATAGTATATTGCTTTCAGTTACGCAATAATC
>JAFGMP010000213.1 GCA_016927495.1 Candidatus Latescibacterota bacterium
TGTTTTTTTTGATATTAAGTATATTAATTGAAATGAAGCATATATCTATCTAAACTGTATTTTGTATAAGTACATGTAGATACATAAATTAATATATATTTTGGGAGTAAAAAAATGTTAGAAATTTTTTTATTGAGGAAATAGTCCGAACCATGATTCACCTGATTAAAGGATGGCCATGATACCTCTTTATAAAAAAAGACTGTTGCGATGCGACACGTCTGTCCACTTTTGATATACTTTGGCACTTTGTAACTCTGTAACTCTGGTACTTAATCAAAAAATCAGGGCAGACACAGGGGCCTGCCCCTACAAAATATCATACACTATCTCTTGTCCCTTGTACCTGTTTTCCCTTTTCTCTTTGGCACTTTGTAACTCTGTCACACAGGCATTTTCTTTTAAAATCCCGGCAATCCTTCAATAATCATGGCAATCCCGGTACGTTTTTTCCCTTTATCTGTTCGGTATCTTTAAATGCATACCATACCACCATTCCCAGCGCCAGATCACAGTCGTCATCCTCACGAATCAGGGAATCGGGAATATCCGAACTAAAATTGAGTGCATCCAGATCATTCATACTATCAATACTGTCGAGAAGTTCGCTGTAAGGCACATACAGCATAAAGTTATCCTTATACGATTCCTGATCGCCGGTGATGGTAATTTTGACAGGTTTCAGGCTCGTACCCTCGAAAAATCGCATCATCGAATCTTTTATATATGTGCAGCCCAAAATAAATCTGATATCTCCCATGACATATGATTTCATGCGTAATTTGATTAATTCGAGTAAGTCGAAATGTGAAATGTTAACGGGCAGTATTTCAAGTGTCCGGATATCATATTGAAATTTCGTAACAGGATTCAACCGTCCAACAAGCTCAGTATATTTTGTCAGGATACACAGCACCGGATGCATTTCGCCCGGCTCAAGGCAAATATATGTTTTCTGTGTTTTTATGCTCATACCGCACCTCGATACGATAAATATACGATTAAATCCCGGACAGAATGAAATCCCTGCCATCTTTCAGCCAGTACTCCGGATCGAGATATCCCGACTCACCGGCGTAATTTGTCTGGTCGATACGGTCTAAAGTCCTCAAAAGTTCCGGATCTCCGAGTTCACGGAAAAGCTGATCATGCGGATCGAAGCGGTTGAACGTATATATGCCGTCAACACCTGCATTCCAAGCGTTCAACGCTTCGCCGCGCCACTTTCCGATGGCTGTGTCAGCTTCGGGTTCTCCCCCACCCATCACCCGTCGTGACACAAAACAGGCATAAACCGGGACATTATATCGTCCTCCCAGTTCGACAAGGTTCTCCCATGGTTCAAGCTTAAAATAACCCGGTGCGGCAATAATGTCGATCAGGTCGTCATCGAGCCAGCGAATGGTATCGAGACCGATCGCTTTACAATAACCAACGGAATCGGGAATGCGGACTGAGATCAGCATTGGTCTGTTGCGTTTTCGTGCGGTTTCTTCGGCCATCGTCCGAATACGGCGTATTAATCCTGTCATTAAATCGCAATGTTGCTGAGTGACCGGTTCACCGAACACCTGCGGTTTAAAAAAAGCGGGATGTCGGAAAAAGTCAAGTTCGAGGCCGTCCACATCATAACGCACGGCAACATCGTTCAGTATCCTGAATACTTTGTCGCGAACTTCGGGAATCGCATAGTCAACTATCGACCAGTTGCCTCTGACATATGGAAATTCATCGCCCTGCTTCCCCATAAGATATTGCGGATTATTCTTTTTCCATTCGCACAACAAGAATGGACGTGTTGCATCGTGATTATCATTCATCCGCATCGACCAGAAAACTTCCAAATTGTTATCGTGGCAGAACTTTGTCATGATTTCAAGCGAGTCGGTGCCCTGTTGTATCAGCTCATGAACATACTTCGCCGCCGATTCATCGCTGGTCAGAAGTTCGGTCTCGTCACTTTTATGGGAATAGAAATTGAATACACCGGTACAGTAGAAAATCGAATCGACATGAGAACCCAATAATGGAGTTGTTCTTTTGCCGAGAAATATTTCGGGAGTTACCGGCTCATCAGGTTTCTTTGCATTTAAATCGTTTCCATCGTTATTCATGATAATCCGGCGTTTTCTATGGGCAGCCTTTTTGCGGGTCTCAATAAATTTGTTGAATGGTTTAACCTTTTGTGTGTCTCCGCCGGAATCGCATCCATGCAAAAGAAATGCGGCGGCGCCCGATCCTGCATATTTAATAAAATCACGGCGGTTTTTATCGGAATGTTTCATATCCTCCCCCTCAACCGGCATTCTAACAGGTTACAAATCACTGTTTTTGCCCGGGTTCCGGCATGTTTGTTTTCATCGAAAGTGAAATCCGTTTCCGCGCAATATCCACTTCGAGCACGGTAACCATAACCTTCTGGTGAACTTTCACAATGTCTGCGGGATTTTTTACATACCGGTCTGCAAGCTGACTGATATGCACCAGACCGTCCTGATGTACTCCCACATCGACAAATACTCCGAATGCAGTAATATTGGTGACAATCCCCGGAATTTTCATGCCCGGTTTCAGATCCTCGATATTGGTAATATCATCGGCAAATGAAAAGAGTTCGAATTTCGAGCGTGGATCACGGCCAGGTTTTTCAAGTTCCTCCAAAATGTCGTTCAGGGTGGGAATACCTGTTTTGTCATCGACATAATCGGAAATTTCTATCCTGGCGCGTAGTTTCTCGTCTGTCAGTAAATCCTTAACCGAACAATTCAGGTTTTTGGCCATCGTTTCGACAACATGATAACTTTCAGGGTGCACAGCACTGGCGTCAAGAGGATTTTCGCCTCCGCTGATCCTCAGGAATCCGGCAGCCTGCTCGAATGCTTTTTCACCGAACCGCTTAACCTTTTTGAATTCCTTACGAGATCCGAACTGTCCGTGCTCATTTCGGTAATCGACGATATTTTGTGCTATAACCGGCCCAAGACCGGAAACATAAGTCAGGAGTTGTTTACTGGCAGTATTGACCTCGACACCGACATTATTTACACAACTGACAACCACATCGTCAAGTTTCTGCTTCAGCAGCCCCTGGTCGACATCATGTTGGTATTGCCCCACACCAATTGACTTCGGATCTATTTTTACAAGTTCGGCCAGCGGGTCCATCAGCCTTCTGCCAATAGATACAGTACCGCGAACCGTTGCATCGAGATCGGGTAACTCCTCACGGGCCGCTTCAGATGCAGAGTAGATCGATGCGCCGCTTTCATTTACCATAATGACCGGCACAGCACCGGGTAGATCGATGGCGCGGATAAACGCTTCCGTTTCCCTTCCCGCCGTTCCGTTACCCACAGCGATTGCCTCAATATTAAACCGCTTGCAGAGTGAAGCAACTTTCGATGCGGCATCTTCCCTGGCTTTTTCAGACATGAAAGGGTAAATTACATCGTTATGGAGAAGCGTACCGTGACGATTAAGGCAGCATACCTTACAACCTGTGCGGAATCCGGGGTCGACTGCAAGGATATTCTTGCCTCCGAGAGGAGACGCTAAAAGCAGTTGGCGGATATTATCGGCAAACACTTTAATCGCTTCTTCATCGGCACGTTTTTTAAGCGTCAGCCTGATCTCCGTTTCCATGGATGGAGCAAGAAGTCTTTTGTAACCATCACGAATGGCCAGACTGACCTGCTGTGATGCAGGATATGTACTCTTGATAAACAATGTATCCAGTATGTTCAATGATTCTTCTTCCGGTACGGTAATCCGCAGCCTCACTATTCCCTCGTTTTCCGCCCGACGCATCGCAAGAATACGGTGTGAGGGTACCGAGGTTACCGGTTCCTCCCAGTCAAAATAATCCCTGTACTTCGCTCCTGCATCCTCCATCCCCGAATTGACTTTCGACTGAAACATTCCTTTGGAGGAATACACATTGCGAATCCGTTCACGGGCATTTAGATCTTCGTTAACCAATTCCGCTATAATATCACGGGCTCCATCGAGAGCATCCCCTATTGTCTCGACTCCTTTTTCCGGGTCGATAAAATCGTTAGCCGCATCTTCAGGATCAAAATTTTCCTGTTTAAAAAGAAGTTCCGCAAGCGGTTCGAGGCCTTTTTCTCTGGCAATGGTAGCTCTGGTACGGCGTTTGGGACGATACGGGAGGTATATATCCTCGAGGTCGGTTAATGTCTCGGCAGCACAGATCTTTTCTTTAAGTTCAACCGTTAACTGCCCGCGTTCTTCAAGTGCATTAAGAATTGATTCACGTCTTTTATCGAGATCCCTCAGTTGAGAGAGTCTGTCACGGATAGCGGTAACTATGACCTCATCCAGGCTACCTGTCGCTTCTTTTCTATACCGGGTGATAAAGGGAACAGTCGAACCATCGTCAAGTAACGAGGCAGTTGCACTTACCTGTATTATTGTTAATTGCAATTCGGCCGCAATTTTCGAAATGTGGTTTATATTCATATCATCTGTCATAAGATACGCTTTCTTTCATACAATATATGTGGTTCAAATATTTAATCCTGATTGTATATTCTTAAATTTTTAAACGACTTTTATTTCTCTGTATTACTGACTTACATAAAATGACAGATTAATACTGAAAATCCAATAAAAATATAGGTACGTAAGAAAAGAAATGTTATTTCCAGAAGTATTATTACATTATTATTAAAATTTAAAAAATTTTGTGAAGCATAAAAATATATTATATTACATTTTTTCCCTGAATCTCAATTTATAGTATAAATTATTTATACGGGGTAATAAATTTTAAGCTTAATGTATCAAATGATTATAATATCCATAATACTACGGTTTAAAGATGCAGAATACCCCCACATTTTTCAAAATTCCGATTAACTGAAAAAGGTAATAATACATGCCGGTAGTACATTTACAAAAAATATGGTTTATTTGGGTAGCATTCTTTTTAATTTCAGTTCCTTTATTCGGGCAGGAAATTGAAAACAATCGCGGAACAACTGCCGAAGGGCAGGCAAATACTCAAAATAATACGGAAGAAATCGAACCGGTCGACAACATTGAAATTTTACCCGATAGCAGTAATACCGGTTATATAACGATAAAGGGTACACCTGAAGCTGCTACGGCATTTATTAATAGTGAGGATGTCGGTGATACACCTTTAATCGAATCTCGACTGAAAAACGGCACCTACAGCATAAAGGTAGCAAAAGACGGATTCAAAGATTATAAAACGGAAATTACTATAAACGGTGAATCGGCATGGATTGTGTATGAACTTGAAAGAATTCTTTATGGACACCTTACCGTTGAAAGCGATCCGGACAGTTCTGACGTTTACCTGAATAATGAAAAAATCGGTGTAACGCCTCTTGTCAATAAGGTTATTCCGTGCGGCAGTTACTTGTTGACAATAAAAAAAACAGGATATCAAACCCATGAATCGTCATGTGAAATTACCGGTTCGGAAAATAAATACCTGACTTTCACCATGACTCCTCTTATTGTTCAACATATTCAAAAGACTTCAGATATGAATATTTCTACGGCCAAGAGAAAAACAGCGATAAAAAAGAGTATGAAACTTCCCGGCCAGGGTCAGCGTTATCTTGGTCAGAGGAAAAAAGGAAATATTATTACGACGCTTCAGATAGTTACACTGGCGGGGACAATTGCTGCTTATAGCAACGCTTCTATAGCTGTAGACAGATATGATGAAGCAAAACTTGTTTACAGAAATGCGGTCGAACCCAACGATATTCAGATTGCATGGGATAATGTGAGATCAAAACATGATTCGGCAAAATCGGCTTCAACACTGGCGAAGGTCGTTTTATTCGGAACTTTCGGTGTTTATGTGTGGAACGTTATCGATGCCGGATTTATTTCAAAACCGGCAGACATTTCATTAAGGAAACTATCCTTGATTCTGGCGCCTGTTATTAGTGACAATGTGTCCGGTATAGCCGCAAATGTGAGGTTTTAATATGTTGGACTCCCTGAAAAGAATCTTCCTGCTAATATTGTTGATAATTCTCACCGGTATACTTTCAGTTTGTATGCCCGGCCCGACGGACCTGGAAAAAGATAATCCACATGATGAAAACGGCAGTAATTTTATACCTCCTGAAATTACCCATCTCAATATTGACGACGGAGAAAAGATACCGGACAGAAATTTAACCATAATCTGGACGGGAAATGCAATGACAACCGGATACGCTTACCGTATCGACAGCAGATCATGGCAGTTAACCATCGATACATCCGTGACACTGAGTGATCTTGACGAAGGATCCCACACTTTTTTTATTGAACCGCATAATAATTACTTTACCGGGGAACGGGTTCAGCGAAACTTTGAGATCGATTCCATACAAAGCCCCGGTATCTATTTCTCTCCAAGGCAAATAACAGGCGACAGCATTGTGTCTGTCTACTTCGATAATATATCAAATTTTATGGGAGCCCATATCGAGATTACCGCCGATGAGTCGACCGCTGATCTCGGCGGTCTGACAATTGACAGCGAGTTCAGAAATATCTTCCGGGTGTTTCATGACTCGACGAATAAACACCGGTTGATAATCGATATGGCATATCTCGGTGGCAGTGAAGGGGTTTCGGGCAGTTATTTAGTAGGCAGTTTTACGGTTAATCCGTTAAGCAGCGGTGATATCTTTGTTGACACGGCGAAAACAATATTCCGTGATACCGACAATAACAGCATAGCATTAACCGGATTTGACAGAGTAAGGATATATCAATGATGGAAAAGACCATTAATAACATATATATGATTATCGCTGTTTTTATGTTAATATTATTGGGTCCAGATTTTGCTTTTTCCCAAATTGATATGGGCAGAGGTATAGAACTTTACGATTTTACACGTAATGGTATACTTGACCGTGCAATTATCTGGTTTATTACTCCTATTGATTCAATCAGTGTTGGGCTGACGTCTCTTGGAGAATTCAATGTTGAAGGCAGACTCGTTAGTGGTATATATATAAACCAGGACAATGATCGAAACGGAATACTTGATGGATATAATGCATTAACTATTCGATTTCATGAAAGTGGTGTATATGATACAGATCAAACCCCTCAAGTTACTTATAATGGCACAACACTTCGATATAGAAACGGCCAAATTGTACCCCAAATAGCTCAATCATCCGCTGTCGAAGTTGACCGTGCCCCACCGATATTAATCCGCGCTGTGACAAAAGACATCGATAATGACGGTTTGTTTGATCAATACTGGTTGTGGATGTCAGAACCGGTAATTTCAGACAATCCAGGTTGCGGTTTTTATATGACTCAATCCGGCTACGCTTTTGAAGAAACCGGTCACATAATTAATGGAAAATTTATAAATCTTGCAGTTGTTGAAAAATCTCTGCCATCCGGACTTAAGCCAAGTTTTACCTATGAATCGGCTTCAATTAATCAATTGAGTATACCTCCATCAGCAGATAATCTAAGTGGTATTGGTGATATTCGAGATAACGCGACTAATCCATATGGAGGTTTAACACCAAATTATTTCTATATAACTACTCAGAATAGTGGCGATGAAAATATTCCACCTGGATTGCTTTACAATGAACGTATAAGGCTTATTTCTCCAAATGGAGGAGAACGGTGGAGGCCAGGTTTTTCCTACAATATTACATGGGAAAGTCTAAATGTTATGCTTGTAAAAATTGATTATTCATTGAATGCAGGCACTACATGGATAAATATAACATCAAATGCATATGCACAAGACGGGATTTATTTGTGGCATGCACCTCAAACAGCATCTGATTCATGCTTGATAAGAATAACTGATGTAAATCTTGATTATGAAACTGATCAGAGTTACCAGAATTTTACAATTAGTGATCCGAAAATATCCTTATCAACTGAATCTTTGGATATAGGAGAAGCTGTTGTTGGAGATACAGTTACCGGTACATTTCTCATTTCAAACATCGGAAAAGGTGATTTAAATATCAGCAGTATCCACAATTATTTGAGAGATTTTTCAATTTCCGATACAACTTTTACAATTTATACAGATAGCAGTAAAGTTGTTACTGTTTTTTTCAGTCCGACACAGACGGGCATTATTCGTGACTCTTTTGTAATAACCAGCAATGATTTTGATCATAGTATTAGAGAGGTCAGGGTCAACGGCAGAGGAATCGCGCCGGAAATAACCGTCTCAACCACGGCGCTGGATTTTGGGAATGTCCATACCGGTAGTGACAGTTCTATGGTACTCACAATATCAAATGATGGTATCGGCGTTCTCGAAATATCAGGTATAAACAGTTCCGATGAAACATTCACGGTTGATCAAACATCGTTTTCCGTTCCACAAAACCAAAGCCGTAATGTTACAGTAACCTATACCCCTGATAAGCTTGGATTTTCTGAGGCCACAATCATCATTCACAGCAGTGATTATGACGAGCAAACAATTCCTGTTAGAGTAAGCGGGACAGGGGTTACTCCTGAAATTAATCTTTCTCATATTTCAATCAGGTTCAATAATACGGAAGTCAATAGTTCAAGTTCAGAATATATTACATTCATGAATGAGGGCACCGGTGACCTTATTGTAAGTGATATTAGCAGTGATAATGCTATTTTTAAATTGGATCAAAAGTCGTTCATTGTAGCCCCGGACAGCAGTCATATAGTAAAAATCACATTCTCACCGACAGAACCGGGTATTCAGCGCGGAACCATATCAATTACATCAAATGACACAAATGAAGGATTTCTCCAACTCAGTACTAACGGTACGGGAGTGATACTTGATTTTAAAGTCACCCCAGCATTGATCGATATTGGTGATGTTGACATAGGCAACAGTGATTTCGGCAGTTTTACTGTCACCAACAACGGCACAGTTAATTTGGAGATAACCAACATCAAAAGTGACCTGACTGATTTTTCAACCAGTTTGACTACCGGTTTTCTCCAACCCGGTGGAAGTAAATCGTTTACCGTGAACTTTACACCATCAACTTATGGAACTCGGATAGCTACACTAAGCATATTAACAAATTTAGGTGAAATTTCAACTCAGGCTACGGGTACAGGTATAGGCCCAAGTGGTGTAGTAACACCGACATCTCTTGGAATCGGTGTTGTTGAAATCGGCGCAGTAATGACCGGATTCTTTACAATAACTAACAAAGGTAATGATGATCTGATCATAAATAACATTACAATTAACAGAACAACGTTTGAAGTTGACCGGACATCATTTACCGTTTCTCCCGGCAGCAGTGAAGATGTAGTTGTTACATTCCTGCCGAACAGGACAGGTTACAGAGATGCTATACTTACCGTAACATGGAATGACTATGAATCTGATTCATATCCAATAAATATCGATGCAACCGTTATAGCGCCTAAAATCACCGCAGTACCTGCCATGCTTGATATAGGCAGCATTGATCTTGGAACAAGTGGTTCGGGAAGTTTTGAATTGAAAAATGAAGGTCTCGTTCCATTGATAGCAAGCAGTATCAGCATCAGTAATAATGTTTTCACCGTATCACCTGATTCTGTATATCTTGAGCCCGGTCAAAGTGAAAATATTATCGTGAACTTTGCTCCGGTCACACCGGGAAGTATCGCTACTGAAATTACTATTGAAAGCAACGGGATCGACGAGGCAACTCTCACCGTCGATGTAAATGGAACAGGGGTTACACCCGATATTTCAATCACGCCACAAAAACTGGATTTTGGCAACACTGACATAGGCAGTTTTAAACCATTAAATTTTACAATCAAAAATGTTGGTTCTTCGGATCTTGTCACAGGCATCATCACCAGTAACAATGACAATTTCACCGTTTCCTCCGATCCCGTAACATTGAGCGCCGGAAAAAGTAAGGTGATTACGGTTGTTTTTTCACCGGTAGTCTTAGGGACTGATAATGCAGTGATTACAATACCAAGTAACGATCTTGATGAAGAAACTGTTACCATTGATGTTTCCGGTATTGGCGCTACACCTGATATCTTGTTGTTGACCGACACTATCTATTTCGGCGATGTTGTAGTAAGCGAAAGTGATACGGCTTTTGTATCAGTAAAAAACGAGGGAACCTCAAACCTTATATTAAGTGAGATTTCGTCAAATATCGAAGATATCACCACAAATCCATCCTCGGCATCGGTTGCTCCGGGTGAAACTATCATTATCCGTGTTATATATACTCCTCTTAATGCGGAAAATCAGAATGCGACAATTTCTATTAAAAGTAATGACCTGGATGAAAATAATGTTTCAGTCGGAGTAACCGGAAGAGGAGTAACACCCGATATCACGTTGTCGAAAACTACCTTTTCATTCGGAAATATCGAGGCGGGAACCGAAATTACCGATTCATTTACTATCACAAACGACGGCAGTTTCATCCTTGAAATATACTCAATATTGAGCGATAATGATGTGGTAACCGTATCACCTGAATCCGTTTCAATCGAACCCGGTTCAAACGCAACCGTTACGGTAACAGTCAAACCAACCGGACGGGGTATCCAGAATGCAGAAATAACCTTAATAAGCAATGACCTGGATGAAAATAATGTTACCGTTTACGTAACCGGTACCGGAATAAGTCCTGAAATAACCATATCGGCAGCACTGATAGAAATCGGCAGTGTGAAAATCGGGAGCAACAATACAGGAAGTTTCAATATTGTAAATGATGGAACATCAGACCTGATTGTTGATCGCATTTTGAGCAGTAACGATACTTTCACAGTTAATCCTGAATCCGCAACCATTCATCCAGGAAACAGCAGAACGATAACTGTTATTTTCTCTCCAAAGGTAAACGGAGGCCAGAATGCTCAGATCAAAATTACGAGTAATGACCTCGATGAAAGTGCTATCAACGTCGAAGTATACGGTACAGGAGTATCTTCTGAAATCACCGTGTCACCAACTTCGATAGATTTTGGCAATGTGTTTATTGGCAGCAGTCTGTCTAAAGACTTTACATTGTTGAACGAGGGAACATCATCTCTTTTTGTCGGTAATATTACTTCTGACAATGAAGCTTTCACAATCGAACCTGCTTCATTAACTATCGAGCCGGGGAAAAGTGCAATAATTAAAGTCACCTTCACCTCTATGACAACCGGTTTTCACGAGACAAAAATCAATATATCAAGTAATGATGTAGACGAAGGAACAGTGATTATTAATGCTAACGGGACCGGGAAAGTACCTGAAGTAAGTATATCTGCGATGATTATGAACATTGGCACAGTCGAGGTTGGGAGCCATAGCTCGGAGAGTTTTATTGTAACTAACGAAGAAACAGAATCTCAGATAGTCAGCACTATTACTGTCGATAAAGAAACGTTTACCGTAGCTCCTTCAACGTTGACGCTGGGGCCGGGAATGTCCAAAACTGTTGAAGTTACCTTTACACCATCAAATACGGGGACACAGAGTTCTACAATAAAAATAACAAACAACGACATAGAGGAAAGTACAATAACCGCAACTGTAAACGGAGTGGGAATTGCACCGAAGATAACGTTATCGTCAGGTGCGATTCAATTTGGGAAAATTGAAGTAGGAAATATCGAAACTAAAAATATTACCATACGGAATTCAGGAAATGTGGAACAGGTCAAAA
>JAFGMP010000214.1 GCA_016927495.1 Candidatus Latescibacterota bacterium
CCCTGATAGATCTCATTACGACCTTTGTCAAGAATATCCCGGTTAATATCAACAACGACAGCATCCAGCCCGGATTGAACAAGACTCTGAGCAACACCTCTCCCCATAACTCCGCATCCTACAACTCCTACTCGCGTAATTTTCATAATTACCTTCTATTCCTCATATGGACTATATGCAATCTCAGTAAAACATTATCATACCGACTTAGTTTATAAATACAGATATTTCATATTCCAGATCAGCTCAGGTTGAAATTGCTTCAATGATATTTTTTCAAAAAAATTGAAAGGCAGACAATAACCTATCTGATTACTATTAAAAATAGTTTTGAATCTGAACATGTACCGGCAATATGAAAATCAGGAATAACTTTTTATTTATTATATGGATTTTTACGCTTATTAATCTTGTTGATTAATTATAATCATGGCCAATATCGCCTAAAATTCAGTTAATTATATAAATTTAAAAGTGCTTTTAATAAAAATTAATTTCAGTAAATTGTCAAGAATATTACGTAAAGAAAACAGTATTGGTTGCTGGAAACATGCATCTTACAGATATATTAAGAAGCCGTAACCAAAGAAATTAAACCTCAATAAAGGAAAAAACTATCAAGTGTTGAATGTAATGAGAAAATATAAGTTCTATTAATATCATTTATTATTTGTATCCTATAAAATAGTTATTGTTGTAAGGATTCCGATTACGATGTGATATATTTTTATCCTTGACAAATACCTTCACTTTAAGCATCATATCTTCAATAATTTCAAACCTCTTTACGTTATGAAAAATCATCACGAGTGCCATTAAATACGGTATTATGGTTACCTTTAATACGAACATTTAATTCTGTTTACAATTCTCTTACTGGTTTCAAATGTATAAATGATTGGAGTCGCTAAAAAAAGAATTTAACTGGAAATATTGACTCTTCGACACCTGATAGATTTATAATGTGTGTGAAATATTTAGAATGGTTTAGTTGGTAACGGTAAATAGTACACTTTCCAATCGAGAGCGAATATAAGTTGAGTTATTTAAACAATATATTTGTGATAAAAATAGAGTTACAATAAGAGACTTTTATCATAATTAAATAATCGCCTTTTAACAGCCGGGAGGAATAAGATGATCAGGCGAAATGCACCGTGGTTATTGATTCTTTTTGTTTTTTGTTCTGTAAATACCGTATATACTCAGGAAAATTTTTTACCGGGTGACAAAGCTGAGGTTATTCTTGGTCCGCCTGATAAAACAGGTGTGGATATAGTCAAGGCCGGGACAAATATTATCTTCAAGGGGATATGCCGGGATGCTGACACCAAATTCACAATTTGGCGCCTGAGACAATATTTCGGTAATATTACCGATTTGACCTTTATTACTCCCGAAGCCGCAAGAGAACTTCAGGAAATCGAAAATTCTTTTTCTCAAGAAACAGCGCTTGGTTTCAGCATGCGTGACTCTGAAGAAGTTGCCAAGGATTTGCGTTTTAAGCTTATCGAGGGTCGTCTTGTTGTAAGCGGGTTCGCCAATAATCAGGAAGATATAAAAAAGATTGAAAATATCGCTAAAATCTTCGATATCAATCCGGTGATTAATGTCGAAATGCGAAAAGATATGATCGAAATCGATGCAATCTTCTGCAGAATAGCCCGTACTGACGGCAAAAAGTTTGGTACCGATGGTTTGCAATCGGCTAAAATCAGGGTTCCCAGGGCAGGATATTTTTATCAGGGTGCAAACGAAGCTAATTCCGGTGATGCGGTGAGTAATAAAAGCGGGCAATACAGCAGCCTGAGTCATGAAGGAAGCGCAGGTTTCGGTGCTGAAACTATAGAGGGTGACAATATAATAAACAGCCTCACTTCCCATTTTCGGGTAACTCAGAATGATGTCAAAGTACTTATTCGGCCTCATCTTTCCACACTTAACGGCCAGCAAGCCATTTTCCATTCCGGTGGTCAGCAACCATTTGAAATTGCCACTAATAACGTGCAAACCATCGAGTGGAAGGATTATGGTACCAAGCTGACCATTCAGCCAACGCTAACTACTGACAGCAAGATTGAGGTTGATGTTAATATCGAACTCACTATCCCACTTTATGATGAAGCTAACCGGTTTACCAAATTCAGTCATAATGGCCGCGCTATTCTGAACGAAGACGAGGCACTTGTTCTCAGTGGACTCGTTCAGCAACTTTACAAGCTGGACATTGAACGAACACCATTATTGGGTAAAATACCAATTCTCAATTTCTTTTTCCGGTTAGACGACAAATCTCATGATCAGGAAGAAATGGTAGTCGTTGTGATGCCGAGACGTCCATCTATCGCAGATAAAGATGTGGAGAGTATGATGAAGGGTTCTGATGAAATGCAGAAAATTATTATCGATACTGCTCCATCAATGGGTCCTGTTCAGGATAATCCGAAAAACAGCAGGCCGTTCAGGGATGAAAATTAGATGTAGTCTTATAAATTTTCAGTTACAAATCGTATTGAACACGTCCCACTTTCCGGAGTTTTAAAATGTCCAGATGTGGTAATTATCGTCACATCATAACCACGCTTGTTGCCATAACGACTATATGTTTTTCTTTATGTGCAAATGCAGAAGACCTGGCTGATAACTGGCCTGATGCTGTCTATCTGCCATTCGCCTCTGAAAGTAAAGCATCGAATATGCAGTCGTGGAAACCAGCTCCGGCACAATGGGGAAAAATGCTTGACTTTTATACCGAGAACAATATCTATCCGGGTATTTCGGTATTGATCAAATCCCCAAAATGGGGAGTTCGATTTGTCAGTTCGGGCAGGCCAATTCTTGAAATAGAATCAATTCCGTTCAAACCTACTACCCAATTCCGTATCGGGAGTTGTTCCAAAGCGCCGTTATCCATAGTGATTCTGCAAATGGACTATGAACATAAACTGAACCTTTCCGATCCCATAACCAAACATCTGCCACCAGAAATTACATCAATAATCCCGAATGCAGAGGATATCACAATTCTCAACTGCCTGGATATGACATCCGGACTCAGAAGCTACACAGACATTCCTGTCTTCAACGATCCCCAGCAGGAAACAGCACTTGACAGATACGAACCTGAGACGGTTCTGCGCATGGCAATGGATTATGATTCATATGTTTTTTTACCCGGTACCACAACTAACGGGGAAATGATCAACTATGATTACACCAATACCGGGTACCTTCTCTGCGGGCTGATTGCCCAAAAAATAGATAAGAAACCATTACAAGATGTTCTGCGTGACAGAGTATTCAACAAAATAGGCATGACCGATACATTCATGGCTACTGATTTCCGAATAACCCGTCGTATGGCCAACGGATATACCGCTTTTTATGAAACAGGTATGTGGCAAAATTGTATTTTATACGATCAGACAGTACCCTGGGCGGCAGGAGCGATAATATCAACTCCTTTCGATCTTCTGCATTTCTATGAGACAATATTTGAAAGCGAAAACCTTATAAATTCGGTTTCCCGACGTAAATTTCTCAGAATGAATTACGCTCTATTGCATAAAGGATATGGAAAAGCGGTACTTGAAGAGGTAACACCCAATACCATGCCGATGCTGGGTCACGGCGGTACTATTCTCGGTTTTCTGACGCTTATGCTTTACTCACCCGAAGAGGATTTTTACTTTATCAACTATATGAATACATGGGATAATAAATACGGTCGTCCTGAAATATTCAGCCGTATTGCACACTTCGCCTTCGGCAGCCCGGAAAGTCCAACACCGTCGGATGGTAAAACGGGAAAAATAAGAGACGGGAAAGTATCCCTGTTATGGCGTCCGGGCAATCTGAAAAGTGAAGAATATCATGTATATGTTGGCATCACCGAACCAGATGTTACGCAAGCAACTATGGAAAATCACAAAGGAGTAAGTTTCGATCGTGTACAGGGGCTGGAATTGGCCAAAAAAGGGCTGCAACCAGGTAAACATTATTACTGGCGAGTTGATACATATCACAAACTTACCGAGCGTGAAATTGAATTAGAACATGAAGATATTGAAACGCTCATGGCAAACTTTAATACCTATAAATACCGGGAAGTACCTGAATACGAAATCATTCAAGGGCCTGTATGGACATTTATTGCAGAATGAGACACAAACAATACAGCATTATTCTTAGCCTTGTAATGTTACTGCTGGCGATTACGGGAGGTTCAATTGTTTTTTGCAGAGAAGAACCTTCGAACGCTTTTGAATATCTCCCATGTCCTGATGAATGGCTCGATGATGCGAATTTTTTTGTTGGCAGAGGTTTGATTCCGGGGGCACTGATTATGGTACATACTCCGGAATGGGGATACAGGATCGGTACAGTTGGGCGTGCAAACCTTTCTGTGCCGGATAATATTGAACCCGGTATGTATTTTAGAGTGGGTGGTATGACAGGGCTCATGTTAAACACCATCATTCTGCAACTCGAACATGAAAGAAAACTGATCCTTTACGACACGATCGACAAGCTGCTCGGTGAAAGACTTGTACCTAACGGGGACAAAATAACTTTGAGTGATTGCCTCAAAATGCGCTCCGGACTTTTTGACTTTACGGAGTCTGATATTTTCAAAATCAAAGGTGCAATGGCAGACGGTGAGTACTTGCCTGAAGAAATACTATTCCGGGTTCGGGATTCGATTGTCAAAAACTCCGTCATACCTGATGACAGTTTCAGACAATCCGAAACCGGATATCTCCTGGCAAGTATGGTTGTGGAAAAAATTGAGAATAAACCACTCGGTCAGGTATTCGATGAAAGGATTTTCAAAGTTCTCGATATGAAAAACAGTTTTTACGCAGAAAATCCGGGTATACCCGAACCTAAAGTTCACGGGTATGAAAACATGTCGGGAATTCCGGTGGATTGTACAGAATATAACCCTTCCACACTCGGTCCGGCGCTTTCTGTTGTATCAACACCGTTCGACACTTTCAAATTTTTCCGTACCCTGTTTGAAGACCGCACATTTCTCACCAAACGTTCGTACAGGATGATGGCAGAACTTGGTAATGCCCAGCGTATGGAAGATTCTTATGGCCTCGGTTTACTGGAACGGGTTTCAGGGAGGGGAACCTGGCGGGGCTGTGAAACAGCAATCCGTGGTTATTCCGTAATGGCCGGTTATTATATGTTAGGAAATGCTTACATCCTGATTTTCGTCAACACGGGAGAAAATCGCTTCGCACTCGAAGAAATATTCAGAAATATGCTGAGGCGTATAAGCGGATGTCCCTGCGATATGCATCCGGGAAATAATACAACGGTCAATGCTCAAAACGGAAGTGTGCAAATTTCATTTCAGTCCGGTTTTCTGTATGGCGACAGCTATAATATTTATATTGGTAATTTTCGCGATGATGTTAGAAATGCTACTCCTGATAAACTAAATGGCGTATCAATGATCAAACTCGATGGCGACACATTCCATGTTGATATCAACAGCCTGAAATCAGACTGCAAATATTACTGGCGTGTGGAAGCAGTACGGAATCGACCTGAAAATGAATTGGAAAATGCTCGCTTGTGGCGTGATCAACTAATTGAAATGAATCAACAAATGCCCTGGATTGAAGTACCGGAAACCGAACGAATAAGCGGGCCGGTCTACTCATTTATTTTGCGATAGGAAAGAATTTAATAAAAACATCAATAATTGAGTGTAAATTACTGTCATGATAAACGGGAAAAATAATAAAGAATATCACCCATTGTCAATTTTGAATGTGCTCAAGATGCCTTATATCAGTCTTCTGAAGGAAAACCTGGATGAAAAAATATGGCGTATATTTTTTGTAGGTTTTTTTACAGGCTTGTCCAATGGTGCCATTGTGACG
>JAFGMP010000215.1 GCA_016927495.1 Candidatus Latescibacterota bacterium
CTCCCATTTTCCCGGTTCGATGTCCCATGCAGTCATTTGCGCTGTAACAGGTGTATTTTCGAGGTTATACGCGATTATTTTCATTTCCGTTGTTGTTGCATTATTCACAAGTATGGCGACACTTTCTTCATTTGCAGGCGCTTTGAATTTCCAGCTGACAACATGCCCCGGAAACAATTGATTGCGGGTCAGGGCGATACCACCAAGCCGTGAACGCTGTAATTCTTTCGAATTGATATTGACCCTGTCGCTCCACCAGTGTCCCTCGGTATACATATACATGCGCTGCGATGCATTTTGTATCTGGTCTGCATAATACTGTTCGAGATAATTTTTATCACCGGTTATCTGCCATGCCATATGCCGCATATAATCGCTGCCTGAATATGGCGTTACCCGTGAAACAATTTCAGGACCCCAGCTACCACGTTTGTCAAGCAGATCGATCAGGTTGGCGTTTAATCCATCGAGTATACCATAATTGCCGCGTTCTGTTTCATCCAGTATCGGCAGCAGGTATTTTGGATTATCTGTCCATCGCCAGGCCGCCCAGAAAAGATGCGCCGTCACACCGAGCGCTCTTCCGTCTGACTCCTCACCACTGGGGTAGAGTATCTCACTTGGCAGATAGTAATTCCCGTTGCTGTCCTGTTTTCGGTGAGCAAGGAGGCCGTCAAGAACTTCAAGTATAAGTTTTTTTACCGCCGGATGACCGTTAAAATCCACAAGGAAGAGACCCGGTTGAAGAATAAGATGGGAGTAATTAACTTTCGATTTTGCCCATACACCCTCGGAATAGATTTTCGAACCGCCGTAAAATGTTGATATTATCTGACGTTCGCCGCGGTCGTTGATACCGGTGATGCGGTCGTATTCGCTCGCCGTTTTCAGGAGTCTTTCCACAACTTTCGGGTCGCCGTAATCGAGTAGCATTGTTTGCGGTATGACATTGATGCCTTCTTCATACACATGAAGTTCATCGGTAATGATCCTGTTTAAACCGCCGTCAAACATGTTTTCCGCGTAAAACGCTTCCATTTCACGGAGTACCGAATCGGTTATTTTTTCCGGCTCGATACCCATCAATGCCGGGCCGGGGAAATAATTCGTCATGTCGCCGTCATCGGACAAACCGCCGCCAAATTCACCGTTATCGATTTGACGTTCATCGATCCACCACAGTATAAACTTCTTGACCCTTTTCAGGTCTTCAATCTGACGGAATGCCCAGAGGGGAACACCTGCGGGCGCTTGCGGTTGTACAAACTCAGGCCAGCCCTGTTCGCCGTTTTTGATGCTCCAGTAGTACCGGCCGGGCAGATGGTCGGGATTGACACGGAACAGATCGGTAATATCTTCGCTGAATCTGTCGTACATCCTGAGCTTTTTGATATTGGGATGTTCCTCCACCATGTTTCCTACGTTGTCTTTGACCTGGGTGAAACGGTCAAGTTCATGCTCCCTGGCTGCTTCAGTACGATCCTTGAAAATGAGGCGGAGCCGTGCCCCTTCAAGATTTCCGACACCAAACTCTGCGCTTGCACACGCTATGGTTAGATACAGGCTGTAACTATTCGGCAGTATAAGGTCGCGGGTATCCATCCACAGGGTTTTAGCTTCATTCGGTTTAACGGAGAATGTGAAATCGAACAGGTTGCGGTTCGGCCAGATGGGATCTTTGATTTGAACATTGAGCGGAATATATACACCATGGGTGGGTTTTATATCAAGCGCTGGTATGGTCAGTTCGAAGCCGTCCAAACCGCCGTAAATATTTTCCCATGTATAAGAATACCTCGTGTATTCACGGTTCAGGTTGCCTGCCCTGAATTCAAAGGGGATAAGTACATGCACAATGGGAACAGGATTTTTCACCTGTGTTTTTTTCGACGTCCGCGGCGCTCCGCCCGGAAGAGCCACCATGGTTGCACGTTCGTCCGGCAAAAAACGCCCGTCGATATAAGAAACGAGATTTTCGAGCGAGGAGTTATCAGGTTCGACATTTCCGTAAAGCTGATAGGTAAGTCTTGCAGTTCCTTCCGGAGCCTGACCTTCGGTTACGTTGTAAGCCATAAATTCACCAATGGGTGTTTCCTGAAATTCATTGTCAAAACGAATCTTTCCACCCCGTACCGGTTCGGTGAGATGATAATATGTCCGTTCCTGACCGGACGGTCTTTCGAAAAGCTGTTTTTCCGAGTTTTTCATATTGTCTTTATCATAAGTCAGTAAAGACATGTTACCATAGGCTGCTCCGGATATTTCGATGTGATTCCATGGCTCTTCCGGCATGAAAAAAGTCACCGATTTCCCCGAAAGTGAATAACAGTTCCAGTCCGGAAGCTGGAAGTAATCGTTACGGCCGGGTATACGGGACCGATTATAAACATAAGGCCAGGTTGTTTCACGGATGCCGTCGGTGCCTTTCCACATCCATTGCTTCAGGTCATATACATCTTGAATCCCAACTTTACGTACCTGAGTTGATGAACCCTGCAGATAGAAGGGAGTATCTCCTGTCCTGTTCCAGCCATAACGCAGCCGCCATTCATCTTTGTATGTTCCGCTATCGACATCACGGATTAGTGATTCGGATGATATAGCATAGGGAGAAACTCCTCGTGCAATACGTTTGATGTTATCGTCCGACAACATATGGTCGAAAATGCATATTTCGTCTATGTCACCGCCGCGTTCATAGTTATACAAACTTTGAACCTGATAGGGGCTGATGATACGGGAATGTGGCCCGAACTGGTCCAGTCCGGCATAGAAGACCGCTGTTGTATCTTTTCGGGCCACAGGATTGCCGTCAAGATATAACCGAACACCCTGGTTTTCATCCCAGCAGAAAGCAAAATGCATCCATTTGTCCGGCTCCGGTGCGTTTGGTACGGTGTAGGTTACTCTGGGACGGGCAAGATTTGCATCGGTGACAAAAGCATCGAATCCGCTGCCGTTCCAGTCGATTCTAAGCCACACAAGGTCCCAACTCGAATGGTCTGCATAACCTACCCTGAAAATCGGGAAAGGCGCTTCGCCGACAGGTTCTCTGGACCGCCAGTAGAAAGCCAGTGTACCCCGCTCTGCATAAATATTCCCCGGGGCGTCATAGGCAAAAAGCTGTTTATGCCCGCACTGGAATCCGTTACCTTTAGCACCGTCGGGAATAATATTGACCTGGTATAAAAATGTCGGTTCGGGATTACCGTGAGAATAGTCTGCGATAAAGCTGTCTTCTTTCCCCTCTCCTGATACATAAAAAAGAAGGCCCGGTGCATTGGGCTGGTCACCGTAAAGCGGTTTAATTGCTGTAAAACATAAAAAAATCAGAATGAATGATCGGATTTTTTTCATAATTGGCTCCCGTTGTTAAAAAAATTGATTTTTTTGA
>JAFGMP010000216.1 GCA_016927495.1 Candidatus Latescibacterota bacterium
AATGGGCACTTTTTGAAGCCCAAAACCAGCCACCCTGAATGATAACCCATAAAATACATTTCATCCTTTTTGCAGGCTTCAACAAAAAGGGTGATACTCTATGGGGAACAATCTCAGGATGGAGAAAAAACAACAAATTCAAGCTCTTACGCAGTTGGGATGGTCAGATCGCGCAATAAGCCATAAGACTGGCATCTACCGGGGAACAGTTTCAAAATACCGGAAGATATTTCAAAACCAGCCGAAAGTGCCCATCGACCTACCACCAAACGACCCTGAAAACCGGCCAAAAGTGCCCACCGAACTTCCGCGGCTGCCTCGAACCAACAGCACACAAATTCAACCTTACAGGGAAAGAATCCGTACCTGGGTTCGCCAGCACCTGACCGCGCAACGGATCTATCAGGATTTGGTTGAGGAGCACGGGTATACCGGCAGCTACGATGCGGTAAAGCGTTATGCCCGTAAACTTCGCAAGAAGGGCGTTCGCGGTTTCACCGATCGACTTGAACACGTTCCGGGACGAGAGGCACAGGTTGACTTCGGTAAAGCTACCTGCCGCATTCGGTTTGGAGATAAATGGAAACGTGTCTGGTTTTTCAAAATGACTCTTCCGTGCAGTAAACACGCCTATGAAGAACTGGTTGAGAGGCAGGATCTGGAGACGTTTCTGCGTTGTCACGAACGTGCATTTGCTTTTTTCGGCGGTGTACCTGAAATCGTCACGATTGACAATCTTAAAGCCGGAGTAATCGAGGCAAGTATCTTTGATCCCATTCTCAATGAAACCTATTTGAAGTTCGCTTCTCACTGGGGTTTTGCCGCAAATCCCTGTATGCCGTTTCGTCCGGAGCATAAGGGAGTGGTTGAGCGGGATGTCAGTTACACCAAACATAATGCACTGGATGGTAGAAAGTTTGACAGCCTTACGGAAGCGAACGCTTATCTCAGGCACTGGAACAAGCGTTGGGCACGTACCCGTATCCACGGAACCACCCGGTGTCAGGTATGGAAACTGTTCTGTGACATTGAACGTGATCGTCTTCGTCCCGTTGCGGAGCAACCGTTTGTGTTCTTTACGGTATGCAGCCGCAAAGTCGATGTCAACGGATGCGTCGAAGTGAAACGCGGGTTCTACCGGGTACCGCCCCGGCTGGTTGGTGAAACGGTGGTTGTTCATTATAATCAGCAGTATGTGCGGATTTATTCTGAAGGACAACTGGCAATAGCGCATATGCGACTTGAACGGAAAGGTGCTGTCAGCGATGCTCCGGAGTGCTTACCGAAATGGAAACACCCCAATCTTGAGAGTCAGGAACGATACTACTGCCGCCAGGCACAAGCTATCAGCCCTGCACTGCGTAAACTGGTATACGATATTTTGTGCACGGACGATCCTCTGGCAATACGGCGAGTTCGGGGCATTCTTAGTGTCAGTAAAAAATTTACCCCCGAGGTTGTTGATACCGCCGCGCGAAACGCGCTCCCTTTTTCACCGGTACGTCTTATAAAGTTCCGTGCGCTGTGTGAGAAATATGCGGAAGATCCGGATCACACCACCGATAACCCCCGATTAACGCAAAACCATGAACTGATACGTTCCCTCAGTGAATATGAATCTCTGATTACCGAAAGGATTATATAATGACAATAGATACGCTACAACTCTCACTTAAATCTCTGCGTATGGGAGGGATGGCCACAAATCTTCCCAAACGCTATCAGGAAGCCCGCAGCCATGAGCTTGACTACCTGGACTTTATAAGCAATCTTGTCTCGGATGAACTCGCTCGGCGGCAGGGGAACCTTCTCAACAGAAGAATAAAGCTTGCACGGTTTCCACAACTGAAAACCATAGACGATTTTGACTTCAATTTTAATACGGCGATAAAGAAAAAGGATATTCTTGCACTCTGTAACTCCAACTTCATCTTCAAAAACAACAACATCCTTTTTATCGGGCCGCCCGGGGTCGGCAAAACACACCTGGCAACAGCATTGGGAGTAGCGGCAATCCACAACGGGTATACCGTCCTTTATAAAAGCGCTTTTGATCTTGTTCTTGAAATGTCTGATTTTGAAACAGGACGACAACGACGGGAATACCTCAAGGGTCTTGTTAAAGTAAACCTTTTAATAGTGGATGAACTCGGAATGAAAAAGATGCCCCAAAACGCAGCAGATGATCTCCTTGAAGTAATCCATCGGCGGCATATGACCGGATCAACCATCATCGCAACCAACAGGATCGTATCCGATTGGAATCTAATCCTCGGGGATACCGCAGCTACTGCGGCAATACTGGATCGCTTCCTTGAAAACGCGGAAGTCTTCACCATTAAAGGGAAAAGTTACCGATTATCAAAAAAAACCGGAAAGGAGGCATAACTCATACTATTTTGAAGGAAAAGGTGGCTGGTTTTGAAGTGCCCACAAGTGGCTGCTTTTAAAGTGCCCGCCGACAAGATAGCAATATTGTTCTATTTTTTAATATAATTTATATAACATCTTGTTTAAGGATCAAAGTAAGAAAGGTAACAGAACTTCAAAAATAGTGTATTCAGTTCGGTAGGTTGATAAAATACGTAAGAAATTGTAATAGGAATATATATTAAGATTGAACGATAAATTTTTCATTATCAAAGCAAAGCTTCACTGAGTATCGTTCATTTCTTCCTATTTAAAATGCTATTAATTCTCTTCATATAAAAGGAGAATAATCTAATGGCCAATCGGAGAAAATTAAAAAATGCTGTCGAGTATATTAAAATTAATCATATGATGAATACGGTATTGGTCACAGCTGTAAACGACTGTAGAAAATGCAATTTATTACATGATAAGTATGACTTATTATATCTAATAAACGGTGGTAATGAAATGATATACCGGCATAAACAGATAACCGGTCAGAATGGAACTGTAGAAATATTTGAGCCGGGTGAAATACATACCACAGAAAAAATATATTCTCCAGGAAATTATTATGTTCTCTCAATAGATTATGAGGAATTAAAAAGATACTCTAGTGAGAACTATGGAGTAGATGTTCCTCATTTTGTTATTAGTAAAAGTGACAATGAAAAAATGAAAAATATTTTTAAAAGACTTATAAATATACTTCAGAGAAAGCATGATAAACTTGAAGTTGAAGATATTTTCTCAGAATTGATACATACATTATTAATGACATCATCTGAAAATAGCATCAAAGATTATTCATACATTAATAGCGTAAAATTGCTAAGAGTAAGAGATTATATGCAAGAAAATTTTTTTAAAGATTATTCGATGGATGAATTGGCACACATAGGGTGCATGTCAAAGTATCATTTCATTCGATCTTTTAAGGAATATTTTGGTACAACTCCCCATCAATATAGAATGCAGCTGATAATAAATTATGCAAAAAACGAAATAGAAAATAAAAGAAATCCTGAGGTATTGTATTACTATTCAGATCAGTCTCATTATATAAGACATTTCAGAAATGTTATGGGTGTTACTCCTAAGAAGTACTCAAAAATATTCTAATTATCTAAAATTGCATCCCGCGAATTAAGTTCCCGCCAAAAAGCAACTTTGTTCTATTTTTATTCACATTACATTAGTTATTTATAGCTTAAAAGTATCCGTATTGGTAAAGGCACTGTTATGGTCTTGAACGTAATATATATCAAGGAGTTATTATGCATAATATTGTCTTATTTTGCTGTTTCATAGTATTAATTGGAATAAATTGTTCAGAAAATAATGTATCTCCCAGATATAAAAATCCAGTTGTATACACCGGTGATTGGAAAGGAAAGAACTATACAAAATGCGGAAGCAGAGTTACAGAAAAAGGAGAATTGAATATTCATATAAATAAAAAAGGGTTAATTGATAGCATTTATGCATTAACAGATATAAGTATTGGAACTGGTACATGTATGAATTATCAATTATTTAGCAATGTTGAAACCATCATTGAGAATGACAGTGCCTATGTATATCTTGAGTCAAATTTAAATACCTTTAGCCCAATATTTATCATTAAATTTGTTACTGATGATAGCGCTGAAGTATTGATTGTTGGTAGCGAATCGATTACAAATGGGTTTATTTGTGGCGATAATATTACTGTCGGAATGCCGGGTCCTTCTACATGTTCGTACTGGGGTGTAAAAAAACGATAACATTACTCGGAGGATAGTATGAAAAAAGCATATTTATTTGTGAGTATAATTTTGACAATCTATTTAAATACATCTGGAGAAATATTCTCTGCAAGAAAAGGTGAGATATGGTTAGGTGGAAGTTTCAGTGCTGTCACGATTGGTGTGAGAGAAAGGGATGAAAACCGAGAAAGTGATAGATATAATATTTATTTACTTGGACCAGTTGTACGATATTTTATAAGTGATTATGTATATGTTGGTCCGAAATTATCGTGGACTAAGGTGAAACAAGGCAGTTATGAACAACAAAGATGGGCATTCGGCGCTGAAATAGGATTTGCGTATGGAGAGAATGGAATAACAATTCCTTTTTTAAATGTATCTCCACATGCAAATTTAGCATACTATGATAACAACGAAAACTATAGTAAAATGTTTATGCTTCCCTTTACGATAGGTTTAATGACCAAAATGAAAAACAATATCGGAATACAATTGGAATTAGGATATCATATGGGATATCATAAGAATTATTATGAGAATTCCTTTTCATTTGGAATAGGAATATGTGGTTTTGGCGAAAACAATGCAATTTCAATGGTGAATCTGGTAACTCTTGCACAAACTTTATAAAACATGATAGATGGGGATGAAAATGATTTTTACTGAAAGAAAACTGAGAAAGTTTACATAACGGAGTTTATACGACATAACAAATTGATATTCAATTAGTTAGGCAACTACCTTTAATATACCACATTTAGTCTATGTTTGCAATAGATCAATTTGCATTGCCAATTAATAGCAACGATAATCAGACAGAATTTCGCGTTGGTAAAATTTAAATGATAATCAAGGAAATAATCGGGTGCTTCCCGGATGTTTCTCCAATCAGGCTCTGGTTTATTTGCTCTATCCGGCGGAATCTGACAGCCGAACCTTATTTACTGACCGATTTTCCTTTCAACAAAAACATTTAAGGAGTTGTTATTAAATGGTGGCACGCCATCAACAAATATACTATATTATAAATAGTGGCACGCCATTATACTAATCCTGCTTTCATGGAGTCGCGATTAATGTCAATCCGTAGTAAAATAAACATCTACCTTCCCGTTGATATCGCATCGATTATTACCGAAGACGCATCAGCGACCAATAGTAAACTTTCAATGTTTGTTTCTTTCAAACTGCTGGATGGATTCAGGGAGCTTAAAAAATATGTTACTTATAGTGAAGTGGCGAAAATCGGAAAATATAAAGCGGCTTTAAAAACATTTTACCCGACCAAAAGAGGTAAAAACAAGACAGTTCAGGAAAAGAAAGTCTTTACGTTCAGATTTTCCGATGAGATAAAAGATGCCATTCATAGTATAGGTGAAAGATATGCTTTCTGCAATTCAAGTGTTGTAGAATTAGCTTTGCGTATAGCGTATAATAAACTATTTGAAAGTCAATCATTCAGTAATATTGTCTTTTCGGAAAATGATGCGGAGCTGTTACGAAAAATCATGAAATTGACAGGAGCTTCAACCGTTACCGAGTTGCTTAATGCGTGTCAGTATAAAGAGTCTGTAAAAGTCATTAAAGAATATATGGATGCAACTTAAAATAGTATAGTGGCTTGCCACTATTTAGCAGTGGGTCTCTACGGAGGATGGATTGAACGAGGAAAATTCACTACTGGTTATTTCCGGGTCTCGTCATTAATAGTGTCACGCCACTATTGTAGCAGAATAAAGAACCGAGGTCACTGCGGGTCAAGGTCCCCTACCCTGTTCTGAAAATCCCGAAGAGAATAATCTGAGGTTAAAGGTAGCAGTAATAGTGGCACGACACTATATATTATTTGATACTTATTTTTTTATGTAGAGAACTCTTCCTTCAATATAGTGGCTTGCCACTATTAAGATGGTTTTACCACCAGGTGGACTACAGACAACTAATCACCCCTTCTCATCTATGAATTTCACAAAACAGCTTTGTAATAATTTTCACTCATGCTTTATTCCCGGTTGCGATTTTGTTAGTCAGTAAAGATTTGGAATAGTATTGTCATTTTTTATATTAGAATCATAATAAATTTCCATTGTACCGTGAAAGGACATTTCAATGCCGAATCTCACTTCAGTATTTAATGCTGAAATTATCCGACTGAGTCGGAAAGAAGTCAAAGCCGCGGTTCAGCCTCTGAAAAAAGCCAATAACGCATTGAGGAAAACAGTCTTGGATCTCAAGAAAAGAATATCCGCACTTGAATCTCGAAACAATCAATTACAATCACTACAACCGAAAACAGATCATCCGAAGGAATTTCAGGAAATTCCTGACAACCTCCGCGTCACCTCAAAAACCATTCAATCGCTTCGAAAGAAACTTGGACTTTCTCAGGAATCCTTCGGCAAGTTACTCGGGGTCAGCAGCAATGCAGTTTTTTCTATGGAGCACAAAAAAGGTCAGTTGAAACCACGTACTGCCACACTATCCAACCTGCTTGCGCTTAAAAACATGAGTAAAAGAGAAGTGAACAAAAAGCTTGAAGGGATGGAATAACAGTTGTCAGGATACATACTGCTTCGAGTGATTCACCGAAATAACATGCATATAGTTGGCGATAAGCGGTTTAAAACAGACATATTCTCCAATAGGCATTAGAACCAGCAACTTCTGGTTCTCTTCCTTATTGTTCTTCAAATGCGATAAAAATCCATTCACATCGCTGGTGATAATTACCTCACTCTCACGGTTACGATCAGTGTACTCTTCACGTATATCTTCAAAACACTCGAATAGTTCATCGAAAATGTTCATTACCGGCATTAATGAAGAAAAAGATACTTCACCCTTCATATCAACAGATCCGTCTCTGTGGGCGACGGCAAAACTGTCTTCTTCCGACCATATGGAATTTTCCTCCGTATGAAATACTCTGAGAGTCACACCTGACTCCTTGAACCGATCGGCAAGGTATTTTGCAATACTGCTCTTCCCTGTTCCCCGTCGGCCGACAACGGCGAAAACGATCCGGTTTTCATTGTCCTTGAAGGTTTTATAGAGACCGGTAAAAATAGCGTCGATTTTCATCTAATTATTCTCCACAATGACCGAAAATGTGATATTCATCACGTCGTTTTAATCAGTCACAAAGCTATTTTATTGTTTGAATTATTTTTCAATATAATCTTTAATACAAAAAAGGAAAATACATAGTGGAATTCTGCGGCAAATCCGGAACGAAAATGAAATGTGTCGGAATGACAGTGGAACTCTTTGAATATCCAGGTATCTCTTCGGCACAACTAATAAAAAATAAAAGCTTCGAAATGGAAGAATTCCTTACCTATCTTCTTCATACCCATCCGGAGCTTACTGTAGAAGAACAACATGTGCCTGTACCCGTAGATGATAAATGGGTATATGTCTTTAAAAAAACAAACAATACCGTCTCTTTAACCCATGAACTCAAACCAAGTAACGAAAATGAACAACAAGTATTTGAGTATGTTTCCTGGAAAAAGGAGAACCTCGAAAGCAACCGCAACAGTTTTCCCCGTACACTTGCAGGAAAGAAACTGAAAAAACTTCTCCTCGACGGCAATGCCGAGTATTTTTTTCTGCTTTCACAGATTCAGCTTCCCCTGCACCGTATTGATTATTATACGGCCAATCCACAGCAACTCGCCCATCGGGCGGTCAACATCAGAAACGACAATGCCGGTGAAACAGAACCTGTTAGGGTGAAACTGATTGATTTTCTGGCAATCTCCGATGCTCTCAATGAAGAGAAAGCAGAGGCAATTAAAGAACAGGCTGATTATTTCAGTGACACAAACGACAACACAAAACGTTATCTCGCCAACATGGTAGTCGCAATAGAGAAAAACCGTCCGAAAATCAAGGATTGGCTGGATTACGATGCTGTTTCAAACTTTATAAAAACTGAAGATGATACTGTAGAAAGACTGAAATTAAAAGCCGATACTATAAAAGATCTGCTGAAAGACTGGAAACTTTCATCTGGTTACATTCTCACCCGCGACGACTATAACGGTACTGAGGAATACGAAAAGACAATAATTCAACATGAAGCAACGGTTACTTCATTTGATGAAATTGAATATCTTGCTGCAATTGGAAAAGATGACCATTCGTGGTTTCAGAAAATATTCACAAATTCAGAGCCGTTTTTATTCCATCGAAAACTCAGCAACCTAGGATCTTCTGATGATTTAGCGGAAGTTTTAAGTAAACATGTAGTGAGCAGATTTCTTGCGAAATTCCCAAAAACTGCAAAAAAAGCCGTATATACAACACGTACTGTGTACGAAACACAAATGAAAGTTGTCCAGGAGCTGGAAGAGATTATCCAACGCACAGCAATAACTTTCCCCGATTTCGCGAAAACAGGTAACGGAAAGATTTTCTATCTCGAAACCAAAATAAAAGCGCCAAAGATAAAGTACAAGTTTACCACTGTTGCAAAAACAAGAGCTGAACTGGACTATATTGACACTCGTGCTTATGACAAAGCCATGAGTACATGGAAACAAGGTGTCGAAAAGGTCGCAAAACCCTGCCAGCGGATATTACTCGGACTTGAGATTATAAACCTTTACGGTTCCGCAACATCGCTCGCAGAAGCAGAATCTACCTCAGAAAAGGTTTTTGGCGTCGTTGATCTGGTTGGCTCGTTTTCTGATGCCGTAGCCGCAACTGATTTTCTTTTCAAACAGACACTTGTAAAAAATATCGGCAAAGAGCTTGCTGAAAAATCTTTTGCCTCAGTTAATATTGTAGGCTCGGTGTGTGATTATGTCGGTGCTTTAAAAAACAGTTATTCCGCTGCTGCTGAAGATAAATGGAGCCTCGCCTTCTCTTACTCCACACTTGGGCTGGCAGCCACTGCAGGTATGACCTCATCCGTACTTACATTAACCGGAGGTTCCAGTGCTGCGGCAGTGGGCATTTCAGCAACCGGTTGGGGGGCTATAGCCGTTAGCCTGGCGTTGATTGGGGCTACTCTTGTATGGGTTTTTACCGAAGAGGAATTGGAGGAATGGGCGAAGGAATCAGAGTGGGGTGAAGATCCGTCACGGCGTAAAAGCCTGGTGGCGCAGGCACAGGACCTGCACCAGATCCTCGGAAAATTCACCGTCGAATGTTATATCCTTCGTCAGATAAAAAACACCTATATGACAAATAATGGTAATTATCACGACTATTTTGATACGCTTACTTTAAAAATTGTTCCAGGTTTCTGGAATAAAAAACAGTCCCGTTTCAAGGCAACACTCCACGTCGAGAAAAACAACATTCCACTCATCTCCGAACGTACCCTTATCGATACGAAACTTGAATTACCGGACGAAAAAACAAAACACTTTCCCGCTAAAAAAAATCAACCTGCTGCACTTATCCGCCGTATCGCGACCGATGAACTTAAATACACTCCTGACTTCATCCACGACGAATTTTCCTTCTCGTGCAGTGTTCAACTGGATCTTAACGGTGATGGTTCAGAAATGGTACCTGAAAAGCCGCTTGAGGAGAGCGGGAGGGTTGAAGCACGGGGTTTTGACTTTATGTAAGAGAGAGTACCTAACGTTTTAGATGAAAGGTTTTCTTCTGCCCGGTAATTGTCTTTCCGTTCAGAAAATCAAGCAGAAACGATTCAACACTTTCAGCAAATGATTCAGCAAGCTCCTTTTCACTACCTTTAGGTAGTATGAACAGTTCAACTTCATTTGTTTCTTCCCGATCGCTGTTCTGAGCGAAAATAGCCCAGCGGGAATCCCCTGTTTTGGCATTCATGACCACTTTCCGGACGGATGTCTTCAGGTCCTCTTTATTGATTGGAGTTAGTTTTTTCTTTTTTCTTTTATTTGACCATCTATTAATGACACCTTCTTTCCGGTCAATCTCGTACCAAACGGTGTTTATTGCGCACAACGTTAGAAACATTGCTAATCCCATAGAGATCCCGAACCATAGAAGAAAGTTCTGAAGATTTATTTCAGATAGTAAAAACATCAATAATCCAAGTGCTCCAAATATGCCGAAAATGATTTTCGGCAGAAATTTAACAGTTGCATTATACTTTGTCGAATCTTCCGGAACGATCACGTCGTCACTGATATGAACAAACGATAGTTCCTTTTTTTCAGTATCTGATTCACTCATATTTCCACCCTATACTATTCTTCCATGTTATATTCAACCGCTACCGGTCCGGGAGGGTTAAAGCTCGAGGATTTGATTTTATGTAAAAAAAAGCCTTACTACTAAAACGTGATTTTTTTATTCTTTACACCTGTTTCCTCACCATTTAGAAACTTGAGCAAGAAAGATTCAACGCTTTTAGCCAGTGATTCAGCAACCCCTTTTTCAGTTCCTTTCGGTAAAATGAAAAGAGACTCTTCAATCATTTTACCCCGATCACTTCCCTGAGCAAACAGCTCAAAGTGAACACCTCCGTAACGACCTCCAGCACGTGTCTGGGCTGCTACTACCCTGAAATCATTTTTCCTTATTGGAGGGAGTGATTTACGTTTTCGCTTGTTCGCCCAACGTAAAATTGCCCCCTCGTTCCGGTCGATTTCGTACCAACGCGTATTCATTATCCCGAGAGAGATAAAAAACGGTATACTAAAAACTATCGGCGCACAAATAAGAATATTTTTTATAGAAAACCCCATTAACATGAGGGATAGTAACCCTAAAGTACCGAACAAACCGAAAAGTACCTTTGGGATATATTTTATTGCAACATCATACTTCGTCTTATCTTCCGGAACAATCACATCGTCACTGAGATGAACTAAAGATATTTCCGTTTTTTCAGTACCTGCTTCACTCATAGTTCCACCCTATATTATTCTTCCATCTTATATTCAACCGATACCGGTCCGGGAGGCACATCCTCGATTCTGCTTTTACCGTTGTCATCAAGTTTGCCCTCTTTTTTTGTGTTATCCGCAAAGGTAATCGTGTACTCCAACCCGGCAACTGGATTCCCGTTTTTATCACTGTACTCCAGTTCAAGCCAGTCCTTGAACTCTAGTAGTCCACTTTCCTGATTATTGCCAACCGGTATATTGTCTACCATTACTACAAAGAAATATTCCGGTGGATTATACGATTTACCGTATTTCTGGAGTTGTTCTTCGGTTGGAATGTCGTCGGTATCTTCCTGATAAAAATATTTCCACTTCAGATCAACCTTCATGTCTTTTATCACCGTAGGGATAGTGACAACCCTATCGTGAATGCCATCGTTATCATATTCATAAACAATTACCGTAACATTATCGCCGTTTTCCACCCCATTGGTGAATACACAGGTCATTTGCACCTCTTCATCCTGCCGAACTTCCTTTTTGTCCCACTGCATGGAAGAAACCTCTATGGGAGGGCGAACGGGAATCTCGTTGGAATCGAGTTCAAGGCCATGTTTGGGGAGTTCCACTTCGAGGTAGACGTAATCGTCCGGTTTAACCTTTTCGGGGATAACCACTCTTCCCCGCCAACGGTTGCAAACGATTACCCCTTCAATCTTATCGAGTTTTTTACCCTTCGCGGTACGGAGCGTGGCCTTCACTTTGGCACCATCACCAACCAGCAGTGTTTTAACCTCAAAGGCGGCCTCAAACCCAGCATACGCCCTGCCCTGCTGCCAAAGCACGTATATCAGCTGAGATTCAACTGTAATTTTCTGCTGGGAATCGGTAGGGACCGTGTGAGTAGTGTTCATCAGATAATACCTTTTAAAAACGGAACATAAGGTTCAACAGATTAAAATAATAAAAGAGAGAGGAAAAGGATGTGATCAAGGTCACAAATGAGCCGAGCGGTAATTATTTTGATTCCCACGGTAGAAATAAGAAGGATTTCATATACAATGAAATTATGCAAAATAAATGAATCATTGATGCTGCAGATCCCTCCGGATACATACATCTCATTCAGGGAATCGTGGATTAATGATTTGAAGACACTCCCTTATGAAAAATTCGGCGATTATATCCGACGAAATATTTATTCTTTTTTCAACAGTCAGGATCGGTCGTTCTGGAATAAATCGACGATAAATAATAAGGAACTTCAGGAAGCGATTGTGGGGTATCTGAAGCAAAACAAAACACAGTGAAAATAGAACTGCCTAAAGTGAACAAGATAAAAATCGGTACCTGTTCATGGAATTACGATTCTTGGGTCGGGTTGGTCTATACGAAACGATGCAACCGATCCGCGGAGTACCTCACTGAATATGCGAAGCATTTTAGTACAGTGGAAATCGACAGCTGGTTTTACAAACCGCCGACACTGTCGGATGCTAATGAGTATCTTGAAAGAGCCGGAAAAAACCTCATGTTTTCGTGCAAACTTCATCAAGGAATCACCCTCACTCATTTCCGGCCAAAAAAAACCGATGCAACTCTTCGTGAGAATCCAGAATTTTTATCTGTTGATGCCTATAACCATTATACTGCACCCCTGCAAACGATGTTGCCTCAGATCGGCGCAATTGAACTCGAATTCGAGTATCTCAACCGCTCCAAAATGCCTTCTCTCGATGTTTTTCTGAAAAAAATGGACGATTTTTTCTCAAAAATCGATCGAACATTCCCCCTAGCAGTGGAAACGCGCAACAAGAACTATCTGCATGCAGAATATTTCTCACTTCTGAAAGAGCATAACGTCGCTCATGTGTTTACCGAAAAGTTGTACATGCCGCATATCTATGAAGTTTACGAGAAATTCGGTGACCTGCTCTCTGATACGGTCCTGATAAGATTACTTGGTGGGGATCGGGCTGAGATAGAAAAGAAAACCGGGAACAAATGGGATACAATTGTTTATGAAAAACATGATTTACATGAAATTGCCAAAATGGCAAAGCATATCAGTGCTCAAGGGAAAAAGCTATTTATCTATGTCAATAATCATTATGAGGGTTCGGCCGTGAGAACTATTGAGAGGATGAGAACGTTGTTTAGTGTTAGTGAAGGTACTATTTAGGTTGCATTCCCTTGCTTCTTGAATCGATGTCAAATATGACTTTTATTTGTTCAGAATTCGGTGGTCTTGATAATTCCAAGGCAAATATTGGATATATGCTGATAGGAGGAGCATTCAGGCTCATACTAGGATAATTCGATATTACAATATCAATTGATTTAATATTTTTGGAAATATTTAAACGATATTTAAATTTTGTCATCCCAACCCCAGGTTGAGCAACGACTAAAATATTCTTACGAAAATCAACGTCTGGTTTTGTTAAGTCTATCCGCGTGTTTAAATTGTTCCAGTATTTTGTGAGTGAATTTTGATCGAAAATAATAGTATAAGTGGAAGTATCAGTACCCCCTGCATAGATTTCCCAGTATTTTTTTATCTCATATGTCCCTTCAATAGATTGAATAAGTAACTTTGTTGAATCAATTTCATTTTCAGGTATTTTCCAGCCTGCGATATTTTTTTTTAATGATTTTGGATTATCTGAACAATTACTATTAAAAGGCAATGTAAATAAAAATAAATTTATTAGAATAATCTTGGGAAAAGGTATCATTTTCAAATCCTTCAAATATTAGCAGGGGTATTTTTACCCCTGCTAATAGTAGTATCAATATGCATATGGTATGTATTTAATTATTGCCTCTTGATGGACCTCAACAGTCCGAGCATAAAAACAACCCTCATAACTCTTATATGCCTGACCTATCACGAGTGGTGCTTCTGGTGAAACAAATGTTCCAGAAAAACCATAATCTAAATATATCCTATTTGTACCACAATAACCTATAAGAAAATTACTCGGTCCAACGGCACCCTCCAATGAATGAACTATTGAGCCTTTGAAATCAATATTAGATTTTATATAAACTCTAACAGGACCATCGTCTTCGATGAGTTCAAGCGAGGAACCCACTTCCAATAAAAGGTTATTAAAATAGTAAACACCGGAAGACAATCTTAAATTTGAGTTTGATTTAATATTGTAGTTATAATATTTACCAGGTGTAAGTTCATGAATATTTCCTGGTTCTATAAATATATCACCTGTAATTTCATCTGATGCGTATGAAAAATCACTAATTGGAGCTAATGCAACAGGTAAGTCATCTGCTGAGATGATAGCATTTATTTCAGTTTCTCCAGAGACAGAAACATTGTTTTGATAAACAATTGTTGCACCGCAGATTATATCTCCATCGACTTCTGCATAATCACGAAGCCATACTCCACCTCTGCATATCAATCTTCCAGATGTAGCTCTGGAACCAATGTTAATATTGCCGTTTAAACATGCTATTGGCATATTGAATTGATTAAAATCGATACATTTTGCTCGATCATTCAAAGTAACATTGTTTTTACCAATAATAGGATATTTCTTAATTTCTCCATTCAATCGAACTAAATCTTTGCTATCTAGTACTTCAATACAATCGGTAATATTGAAGCTTTCTGTACTGCTGTTGTGGTATTGCACAGTTAAATTTACTGTATAAACACCCGGAGTAGTATACGTATAGCATGGATACATAAGGTTACTTGTGCTACCGTCACCAAATTCCCAAAGACAAGAGCTTAAATATTCTGGATCAGGAAAATATGCATTAAAATTAACAACTAAAGGATCCTCACCGACATCGATATTTGGTATAAAATTCAATTGATCAGTGAGTAATCCGTCACTATTTGGGTTTACGTTGAAAACCATTCCTGTTTTAATTTGTTCGCCTTGCGCAGTACCAGATTTGTGAAAATTATACGCTATCTGTTGTGTTTTTGGATTGACCATATTGATATCATAATTTTGACCGTTTTGAACGAATCCACGAACAACAGAAGGTATCGGTTCTCCAGAGAAATAGACAACCTTCCTACCAACGCCAGAAGCAAAAATAACATAATAAACACCATCTGCAATATTTCTAGGCATTCGTAAACTTATGAATTCACCTTTGATTAGTGGATTTTGAATTACTTTTTCAGGGATTTGTATATAATCACAATCATCAGTACAAATTCTTTTATATCGAGTAAGGCCCTCTAATATTTGAAAATGCTCAAATGCCTCATTTTGATTAAAATCATCTACCGTGTAAAGATGTTCTTTTATAACCAAAGTCGAGTTGGGTTTATAGTCATTTGGTCCCCCAGTATATAATCCTACTATATTCCAACCGAAAGTATCATCTTTAACGAATACAGGAGACCCAGAATTTCCTGAAAATCCGTCAAGATTAGCAAAGCCAAGGTGATCGAACTGAGCCTGAGTCAAATTTTGAGATGGATCTACCAGATTCTTTATCCCCATTAAATTAGCCTTTTCAAATGTAATGTTGGTATTAATACAAGCATCATCAGTCAATACTTGTGGTAATCCCATACAATGACCAATCATAAAAAGCTCTTTTCCAACCAGTTTATCTTTAACATCAGGGAAATTGTATATATTAAGGGGGGGGATGTTACCATTGGTTTTATCCATTATTCGATCTGTTTTAATAATAGAAATATCCATTTTATCGGCACTATTATTGGTTAAGGATATTTGTTTAAGCGAATTCCCCTGGTAGGAATCATAGCCTACAATATTGAAACAGTAATAAGAATCAAAATTAATTACTGAAGTGGGAGATGACGGTTTTTCTATCCAGTTAAAGATAGCAGTATATCCGGAAGGATCTATGTTCTTAAAAATATGATCAACTGTTAGAATCTGTCTATCTCCAATCATAACACCAGTTCCAATATCATAATTCCCAACAACAATATCATCCTTGAACCTAGTGTCATCAGAAATCTCTGCATATTGAGAAAAATTCTGTAAAATGAAATCCTTTAATGAACCAGAAACCGCCAAATCAAATCCTCCAGATGGATACAATACAGGATTACCAGTTCCTGTTCCCCATTGTTTTGTAATCAATGAATTGGGTACTAGAAGACAAATCGATCGTGCAAGTTGCATATATTCAGATCTTGAATAAATATCATCATCAGGAGTGTTATAAACATATCTCCTATTATCATTTCCATATACTCCTTCTGTTCTAGCAAATAAAGAAAATGTTAGTAAGAATAGAAATAGCAGTGAAAAATAAACCTTCATAAAAGGCCCCCTGTTGTGTTTATTGAAAATGATTAAATTTAGGCGTACCAACAATTATTAAGATAATCAAATGAGTTAAACAATACAAGGAATACATGGAGATAAATCAAAAACCGACAACAATGTCGCATATTATAACTTTTAAGGAATATTTGTATTAAAATCTGAAAATGTATTCTTGAAATTAAGTTCTTGCGAGCGATATTTGCTCGATTCGTATAGATACACACCAAGTGTCGCCTGCAGCACCTTAAGCTCTTCCAGGTGATTCATGAGAAGTTTGTTGTTGGCGTTATTCTGCTCGATGGTGTACCAGCATGCGGCCAGTTCCTGTCCATTCGCACCTTTAACTCCGGTGAAGTTTTTATCAATCTGAGGTATGTTCTGCGAGGTTTTTAATGACCACTGACGGTACATTGAAGAATTCGACATCGATGACGCGGCAACCTGTTTTGAAGCCTCAACAATCTCTTCCTCGGGAAAAACCGTTTTGCCTTTCTCTTTTGCGTCATCGAGTTTTTGAATATACTTCCCGTATTTTTTATCATTTTTCACCGACAGATAATTAAAACCGAATTTTGAATCGATGTATTCAAGGGCTTCGTCAGTATTCGGAACCATGCCGGCAGAACCAGCCATTCCCGTCACGATGTTATCATAGGTAATTTCCGTCCGGGAAAGAATTCTGTCGAGTTCCCTCGGAACGGCCCAGGTAGTGTAATCGATATGATCGAAGATATCTTCAAGCCGGTCAAGGGTAACGAAAACATTCTGAGGATCGGTAAAGAGTTCAGAGGACTTGTCCCATATATACTCTCCCCTATTCTTAGCCCGATTAAACCATGCCTGCATGTTTTTAAAATTCCTGTGAATATCCTTGAAATATTGTACCTCATCGTAGGCGAATTTCACTGCATCACGGGTTTTGGTATAGATAAGAACAAGTGTCGATAAAATCCCCTTCTCTTCAGTTGTGGGCTCGTCCATGTTCTTCGGGCGGTCAATGATCGGTTCACCTTTTGCAAACCCAGAAACGGCAATCATGACTATAATAAGAGGTATTAAAAAGCGTCTACCCATGTGTCCGGACACCTTTCGTTCGGGGCTGACCAGTCTACTCCTGCCTTGGCGGCACGGCTATCGCGCTCCTGAATGACTTTAAGGAGAGCAGTTTTTTTCTGCATGATGAGGTTATGATCTGTTTTGTTTTTCAGATAGGGCAAAAACTGATTGTAAAGATTATACGCTTTAATCATTTCTCCCCGGTCGCACATCGGCGGGGTAAGAAACACCATACGTCGCAGTTGCACCGGAGTGAGATTCAGGAGAGAAGGGATCCGGGAACAGGGGCAACCGTGGTAATTAAAGATCCCGTCATCAACATTGTGGTCCCGAACCAGACGGCCGGTTTCCTGCAGTTTCGGAGGAAAGATCAGATCCGCATTTTTCATGTCATAGACTCTCCATGACGGACAATTGCTTTCAAGCTCACTGTAGAACTTTTCCTCAGCGGGATCTTTCGAGTAGAGCTGATACAATGGAGCCTGATAGTTGACCGGATTTGTAGGCAGTGAACCGGCGGGAATGCGATACATGTATGGAGGATAGTGATTGATCTGTACGGTAGTATCAACAAGATAAATAGAATTCATTTCCGTCATGTCGGTACTCGGGATATTGCAGAATCCGAAGGAGATAATCACACTTGCGCTGTCGGATAAAAACGGATTGCGGTAATATTTCAGATCGAGATTTTCCGGATCGTTTAAACTTGCTGATCGTTTCTCCTGTGCTTCCTCAGGTGTCATCTTCAATTCATCGAAGCACAGTCCATGCCCGTCGAAAGGATCTCGAGGGTAATACCATACTTGCGGGTGAAGATGGACCTGCCAGTAACCGATATTCGCGGTTTTAAACTCATATTCACAGGGGATGTATTCATATACCTGGTTATCTTTGCGGTAATTAACGAACGAAACCGATTGATTGAGAGACTGGAGATTAGCACTTCCAAGACCACTTATTGCCTGCTTTTGGTCGGGATCATTCTCCTTGAAATAATCTTTATTCTCGAGGAAAATATTACTGCCATCATCATTTATAGACTCAATAGAATAGTTATCAATATCTGCAACTGAACATAATCTGATGCCGTAATAAACAGGCTTGGAACGGAAAAAAACAGGTGAGTTTCTCAAATTATTAAATTGATTTGATGAAAAAACACTGTCTGTTTTACCGGTAAGCCGACCGATGGAACGATATTTCGATGAAAAGTTAACAAGATCACGGTCGCCAGTCCATACCGTATCGTTAAATGGTTTATATGCAATATTGACGGTATTTCCGGTGAGAATGGAATCAAAAGGAACCAAGACTCGATTCTTTTCAAACTGTATATCAATTTCCTCCACAAGCTCCGCAGAACAGCGGTAAGTACGGTGATTGCAATTAGCATAAGCAATAAAAAGGGACTTATCCGATTTAAATTGTACGATGGCGATTTTATCCGGCATGAGAGGAAGAACGGAAGGAAATATCTTTTTGTTATTTCCCTGCGCAACAATCCATGATGAACCCCAAAGAGGGAATTCATTAATATTTTGTGAATGAAGACTGAAAACAAATAGTAAAATTAAAGTGATTTGTCGCATACCATTACCAGTATAAATTTATTGAATCTGAAATCCGGATGCTTATAGGACAATACTTTGAAGGATCAGAGTAAAAAACTAAAGTATCATTGGATAACGTGTATGAAATGACTTCATCGAGTACCTTTTCAGATGTTCCTACGATAGGTAAGTAATAATAGAGAGAGTCATCAGTATAGGTGTAATAGAAATCGAAATCAGTTTTACAGGCATGGTACTGTGAGTCATTGACGAAAACACAAGTATCAGGATTCCTGCAATCACCATTCTTACACCAGAAGTCTATTTTTTCCTGCTTGGTTCCGGGAGGATTATCTGAAGTATCAAACACAGAAGCCCAGGTACCAATAAACTTCGAAGTATCTGCCGCCGGCGTTTCCCCTCCCGGCCCGACCAGGCCGGAATTACAACTGCTAAGTAGTATCAAAACATTGATAAGAATGGTGACCTGAAATAGGCGAATGAGAAACATTTTTACTCCTTAAAAATAGATTGTACAGTGTCAAGTGTGAAAACAAGCCCGATCGGACTACCGACCGAAAGAATAATTAACTCCCCCACCGATTCCTTCGTTGGTGATTAAAAAAGACAGAATGAAAAACTGCAGCGATATTCCGAAAAGCGGACAGATTTTAAAAGGTGTATATCCGGTCCTGATCTGCTGATTACCACTCACCCCGAAAATCTCTTCGCGCTTGAAGGAAACACCCGCCACTATACCTGGACGCACGGCGGGAGAAAATCCGACATGCGTTCCCGCAAAAATTCCGTAGAACGAGTGTGTCTTTCGCAACTGTTCTGAAAACTCCTCATTAGATTCAAAACCGGTTGATATTCCCGGCCTGAGTGTGATTCCGGATGAGAAATAAAGTGGAGGATTTGAAGCATTCTTCAGGAAGCTCACATTCACAACAGGCCAGCTGCCACTTGCCGAGAATGGTTTCTGAACGGTAACATCTATCCCGATTTTCCCGGCAACACAAGGGAGAACAAGAAAAAGCATAATACCCATCAGAAAAGGATTCCTCACGGTCCGACCACCTGATCGAAATAGTCAGGAGTGTAGGCGGAAAATGACTGAATTGATTGAAAATGCTCCTGGATGATTGCCGCATATCTTCCCTGCGGAAAGAGCCGCATGTATGCCCTGGTGTTTATCTGGTTGCGTCTGGAACTCCACCTTGCGAAAAGGCTGTCTTCATACTGATTCCATATTTGTGCGCTCTCCTCAGGGAAAAGAAGCGTAAATTCCTTGATCGGAACTGGATCAGGGATCGTCGAAAGTGCTTGTTGGAAAACATAACCTGACATTTTTTCTTTCAGTTTCGGATCATCGCCGAATACACGTTTAAAATCCCTATAACCGGAAAGAGACGGCTGACGGAGAAGCGATTGCCGCATCGCAATACGGGATCGGTCAAACAATGCATCAATATCGTCTTTGTGTATTCCGGGATAGGAAGCCTGAAAAGCAAGGATTGAATCAGGATTCATGATTGCTGAAAGTTGTGCTAAACGGACGTCAAATTTTTTCTGAACTTTTACACGATAGCTGTCCAGTATTGCGGGATCAATGAACTTGAGCGAAGCGAGAAATGCATAACTGTCAACATTATTCTCATTCGAAATAGTAACGGTAAGTCCGTTGTAATACATAAGATGTGCCTGATACCGTGAAGTATCGTAATATGCAAGTGACGGTAGTATTGAATCATAAGCCTTCAGCAGTTCGCGGGTGTTTCCCGATCCGCGCTTTACGGCAATGACCGCTTCAAGAGAATCCGCCGCCCTGAGGTTGCGTACCTGTAACAGTATTCTGCCCATATCAAGGAACTGTGGCCGAATATTCCTGCAGGAAGGATCGAGCATGATACTTTCATATTTTGAAATCAGCGATGGAGCGAATTTGATGATTGCATTGTAATTCCTCTCCCCTGCCGCTATTTTAACCGCCTGGTATGCATCCAGAAATGCTGCCCTTTCCCCACGGGAAAGAGCTTTATACTCTGCGAGAGTAAAAGATGGAATTAATAACAGCACCACCAGGAGCATGACGGTTTTCACTGTAAGCAACCTTTCAGTGAACTTTCAACATGATTCAGAAGAACTTCAACGAAACAGGGATCACTTTTATCTATAACAGGGTAATCCCTCGATTTTTTCAGTACGGAATCCGCTTCAGCGGAAACGATTATGCCTGACAATTCAGAAACCATTGTCGAGAGGGTACAAAGGAGTGATACTCCATCGATCTCTGGCATCGAGAAATCGGTGATAACAAGTTCGGGAATATCTCCCCCATATACGGCTTTTACCACTTCCGTGGGATTTAAGAAGGCGACAAGATTGGAATACCCCGTATCCCTGAGAACATCTTCGATTAACCGGGCATTCACGAAAACATCGTCACATATAATAATTCTCGGTGACATATTGAACTCCTTTTAATACTTCCAGAAACAGTTTTTTAATTTTTCTTTCAGTTCTGATGACGGGTATTTACCATACAAAGAAGTCAAGGCTTCACACCGTTCAATTATGGAATTGTCTTTATCAGATATTTTCCAGTGGTCATATCTTACAAGGCTTATTTCAGCAGCCTGCAGAGCTGCAGCAGGGTTACCTCTCAAGTTGAGCAGCAACGACTTCAGGTAAAAAAGGGATCCGTTTTCGTACAGAGACAGAGCACGAATGCAGTGAATATAAGCACTGTCTATCAGGTTCTTCTCAAGGAGCCCGAGTGCGATTTCCCAATGATGCATCGAGCATTCTGCAGCATCTTCAGTGGTGCGTGGATTTCCGGATAAACCGGAACAACCTTTTTCAACTGACGAAACGGTCATACTATTGACAATTGGTTTCTTTTTATCCCGGTAAATTACTTTATGCGGTTTCTGTATGGATTTATCCGTATCATTGCCCGGAATGGAATCGATTTTTGCATCCTGGACCACTTGAGAAGGCGACATATCAGGGGTGGAATCGGTTTTAACGGTAGAGCTATCGGAATACAATACCTGTTCCAGTGATTCATCATTTTCAAGTTCAGGAACTGAAACTGATAGATCCGGATCAATCCTTTGACAGGAGCAGGAAACGAATAAGGTTATCAATAAGATTTTAATGTAATTCATGGCCCAGAGCCTGCAACGTTGTGAGTTCTTTTCGTACCTTTTTTGCCAACTGCGGCTTTTCACGTAATACCTCTTCGATCGCTTCCCGTTCGTCGATGGGAAGGGACAGGGAAATCACATTGAATCCGATGAAAAACAATGCGGCCACCGACCAGTAAACGATCATCATGCGTCTCAGCAATTTCGGTGAGGAATCCTTTAACACTTTAACAGATAGCCAGATAGAAAATCCGACCGACAGGAGTAAAAAGAAATTCCCTGACATCCACTGGAGACTGGTGATTGTTTTATTATGTGAAATACAGAGATTCTGAATACCGATAAAAAAACCGAGTGTTGATTGTTCCATTATTATCCTCCGTTTAAAGTTCAATAGAAAAGGGTTCCGTTACCAGCAGTTCAAACTGTACCCCCTGCGGTACAACAACAGTATTCGGATAGTCGCCTCCCATGCGGGTAATTTCTCTTTGAACACCTGATACACCTTCCTGGTACGGCCCGCTCACCACCGCATCAGCGGTATTAATTCGACCAGCCTCACTGTTGAGTTCATCTCCACCCAACGCCTTGAAATAAAGGTACCCTGCTCCTGCTCCGACAAAGGCGCTTGCGATCGGGGGAACGAGTCGTTTTAGTGCGTGTGATTTGATGTCACCTTCAAGGCCGGCGTATTTCATTTGAACCTCACCCGGGATCTGCGTTTCCCGTGAACCGTCAGGAGCGATAATTTTATTGGCGGTTACCGGTATGCGATCACGGGTGTTTCCGCGTGACTGACATAAAAGCTTGTAACCGTTAAGTTCCGATGGCGAGGTGATACGTGCAGTGAAATAACCCGGATGATCACTGTTCACTTCCTGCTGTGTTACCGCCCTGATGCGGGTACCGGACGGAACGGAAAAGTTGACTTTATTTGCATACCGGGCACTATTTTCCGTAAGGTTTTTAAGTGGTTGCTCTATCCGATCGAGTTTATCACCGTCAAGCAGCTTATCATATGCATCACCATCAATGGCGACCACCTGTTTCGATTTTTTGAAATGCCCGACCATGGCCTGATAGGAATCACTCAATCTGCTTTCGATACTGGCGGATGGTTTGAAAACATCATTCGGAGAGCCGGATGAAAGTAGTGATGGAGCCGTTGAATGCGTACCCCCGACAGATGGTGAAGAAGGTGTGCTGCTGCTTAAAGATGGCGGTTGCATATCCGGTGCTCTGAAATCAGTACCGTTAACAATGGAAGCGCTTCTGGAAAGAGGGTTATCATTGTTTCCGGGGAGTTCCATCGATTCGGTAGCAAAAGGATCCGTTTTAATCGGACTCTGCTGCTCATACGAATCAACAGTTGAACTTTCGGGTACCATGTTCTCGGAAATTGCTTTTGATTTTGTTTTACGGGGGAACGTTACAACGATAAGAAGCAGCGCAATGAGAATTCCTCCGCTGACAAGAACCGGTTTCGGAATCCTCTTTACCAGACCGGGCGACGTTGCCGGGAAATCATGTTCAACCGGGTTTTCTACGGCGATGGTTTCACTCATAGTTAATCTCCTTTATGAAATTCTTGCTGATAACGTGTGAATTTTCGACCAGATTTTAATTAAAAACTCCACCTTTTTTGATTTTATCGGGAGCTGCAGTTGCGGGATGGAGAAACAGTACATGTATTCATGCTCTGAGAGCTGCCGGGCGGAAACAAGCTCAGGATCGATTTTCGCGGATCCGCAGATAACCTTTTCCAGAGAAAAAATATCAGAGGCTCCGTTTTTAACCGACGAAACAAGGTAGATGTACGTGTTGTCCCTGCTGTTTATCATTCCGTCGAGAAACACCGTCGCTCCTTTGTATTCCCTGCTGCACCTTCTTCTTGATGAGCGGATAAAGAGATATCGTGCTTCAGTCATCGTATTCAAATGGATGTTTTTATTGAGCTCTTTTTCCTGATGCGAGAGTTCCGCGGATAGCTGCTCGGTATACCGGGCTTTCATGTTCTCAACAATCCGGTTGATCTCGGAAGTGTTCGGCAGGGTAAAATTGACCGCAAGAACTTTTATACCGCGGCGAGGCCCGACACAACGGATCATAAGTTTCTGTTCGATACCATCCGGGGTGACAATGTGTACCGCAAGGTTCGTTTCAACAACATGGTCAACCGGTCGAGTGATGTATATCGTATTCTGGAGTACTGATGCACTGACAAAATCGGGCGATCCGGGCATTACCAGAGTTATCGTGTATCCGGCGGGAAAAACTATCATTGTTTCAATGTCCGGATAAATAGGTATTTCATAGATATCATCAAAGTTAAGCTGATAGTCTCCCCTGATTTTTGTCACTTTCACGATTTCCGTCGCACCGACGGTCAGGCACAACGCCATTATTGCAATTACAACCTTTATTCTCATTTCAGTACCTCCTGTCGGGCTATCGGGTGATAAGTTCAATCTGTTCTTTTACTGCAGGACTGTTTATATCATTATCGCTGAAGTCAAGTACGAAAAGCGGAGAAGGTTTTTTCATCGGATCGATGTTTTTATATCTGATCCAGTTGATGATTACATTATGCTTCGTCTCAAAAACCTTCCCCGAAAGGTTCTGTAATCTGCGGAACTGACAGAAAACGGTATATCTCGGATCATTGCGGGTAGTAACATGCGGAATGGTGATCCAGTCGAAAGAACAGGTCCCGAGATTCTGCTTTATGTTCCGTACATAGGAATCATTGTAAAAATCCGTGGTGATTTTAAGCTTGCTGATTAGTGTCGGATGCATATTTTCCACCGCGTTTTTTCTCGCGCCATCAATATCTGCATGATTGGCATTATAGAAGTTTTCGCAGAATTCTTTCGAGTAGTATACCAGGTTCATCTCCAGAAGATCATCCGTGTATTGTCTCGTTACCGTGCCGAAATTTTTTCCGGTAGATGAATCTATTACCGCAATCGTCTGAGGTTTACGGGAGGTCATGATGACAGCTCCCACAAGAGCCAGGCAGACAAAAAACATGAACAGCAATGCCAGTTGTGAAATGAAAAGCGATTTTGTCTGGCGTGCAAGAAAGTGTGTGTCGCTGCGTTCGGGACGGTCAAGATGTGAATCAGTCATAAAAAAAACCTGTCTACACCGAAGGTTTCTGCTGTTCGGGGGCGGAAGCCGGGTTATTGTTTGATGATGACGGAGAAAGAGGAATTGATGATTCCCGTTGCTGCGAACCTTGTGGCTGTTGCCTGGTACCTGATTTATACGGTGCGCTGCCGTGCATTACACGGGAGATGTTTGAAGCGTTTTGTATTATCGAGGAACCATGTGATTGCATACCGTTTGCAATCTGTCCGAGTACCGGATTTCCACCGCCGAAGCGGGAAAGAAGATTGCCGGCACCTACCATACCGGCCCCGTAGGCAATGCCGCCGGAAAGAGCGGCACCGATCGCCGCCTGTGGTGTCGCGGTATTGCCGAGAGGGCTTTGGCCTGAAAAGATATAGCCCGTAAGCGGCCAGATAAGACAAAAGAAGACAATAGACATAACGCCATACACCGCGACAAGAATGATGTTATTTCCGGTCGTCCCGGCTTCAAAATTGGAAACCAGACCGGCCGCCTGAGCAACGACGAATGAAATGGAACCGAAAATTCCGACAAAGTTGACGATAAGAAACATGTTGAGCCAGTTGCGGGCAACATGTACGGTAAGATCACAGATCGCAAACGCGAGACAGATCGGACCGCAATAATAGCAGAAAAGCCATAGAAACGGTTGAAGCATTGTAACGATGAAAACACAGACAATCGCGGCAAGAAATATTATCGAAGAAAGAATATTCGAAACAAGAGAATTATTGAAACTCGCGACAATAATCTGCCATGGAGTGCTTGGCGCGTTGCCGCTGCCGGCAAATACATTCTTCCATGATTCAAGGAAGTCTGATGCGTAGCTGGAGAAAATGGCGTTCGCCATCATGTTGGTCGTTTCAGCTATGGTGTAACGAAATATCAGATTGTAAAGTGGAGCGGCCATGAGAGCGGCGATAATAACGGTGCGGAACATAAGGGGTCCGACATTTTCCCATATTGATGATGTACGGGAGATGTTAAATACCATGAGAACAAGCTGAAAGATAAGCATCAGTGCTGCAAAACCGTAACCTATCATAATCATCGTCCCGAGAGCATTTCCTTCCCCTACCCTCTCAAGGAGTGACGTGGAATGCCAGATCTGACCTCCGAATACTGATCCGATGAGATTCTTCAATGCATCGTCCATTTATATGCCTCGCTTGCGCGTTGAGAGAATGAAACCATAGTTGAGAAAAACAGCGTGGAAATTACCAAAAAGGGCAAGGATAGCACTTTTTATTATTACAGGGATATTAATAAAACTGACCCCGAAAAAGGCCGCGTGAAAAAGCAAGGTGAGATCGAGGAATACTATACCGATTATGATTTGAATAAAAAGCGTGAAAAGACTTCCAATTACGAGATGTTCCTCCATTGTCGAGATAAGTGCGGCCTGATTGATAATGGTAACAGCTACTGCGGAAATAACAGGAAAAAGCATACAGGCGAAAATGGCGTTGAACCAGCGATGCAGTGGAGTTTTAAGAAAAAAAAGGAAACCGGCGATCGCCGGTCCGACTGCCAGTATGATAAGAAGTTCAAACATCCCTGCGGATACAAAAGTGTAATAGGTAACAAGCAGCATGATTACCGCAATACTGAGCATCAGTGAAAACACTGAAGCACTCATTGCCTGAACATTGAAGAAGTCAATGCCGGAAAGAGACCCGTCTGCGATAGCATCAATAAAACTCCTGAAGCCCCCTTTGAATACCACAAACTGAGCCTGCAGAACATTATCGGACATGAGACTGAACAACCCTATTGCAATGCGGACAATAGCTCCGTATGCAACGGCATTTCCGAAAAGGGCCATGATAATAACGAGTTTATATACATCAGGAAGAAGAGTTTGTTTGAACTCATCAAATGACTGCAGTACAAGGCGTGAAGTCAGATGAATAATGAACATAAGAAGAATTAAAAAACGCCCTACATTCGTAAATAAAACGATATATGGCTGCAGTACCCGTATCAGTTCTTCAGGAGAAAGAACAATCAGGTTTTCAAACAGAGAAAGATGATCAAGAAGTTGCGTGGCGTTCATCAGCAGCCAACCGCTTTTCTTGCATACATCATTGAACTGTCAAGGCGGTCGATTTCGCTTTTATGTTTACGGCACAGCAATTGATCTTTCTTGAGAAAGGAAAGATAATGATCAATATCGTCAAGGAAAGTAACGAAAGCATATTCAAGAAACGTTAATGCCTGTCGGGATTTACACAGATCAGCTTCCGTCTCAATGTACATCTGTGCCATACGTGGATCTTTTGAACTGTGAACGATGTGTTCGAAAAGGCTCTGCTGGACTTTTTCAAGATTGAGTTCCATTAGTTCCTCCTTTGAATTTGATCAGCAATTGCGGGAAGCGGTTTCCCGTGACTTATTATTTTCAGAGAATTACTCACCTGCTCCGACTGCAGGGCGACTATTTCGCGGTCATTGAGATAGAGTCGGGCAAGGTCGGCCTGAAGCATTGCATACACCTGCTGAAGCTGCGTGGTTTGCGTGGAAATGGTTTGTCGTTTAAGTGAAATGAATGCGGAAAGTTCCCGCGCGTCTTCGTAAGTCTGGTCTTCATCAACAAGTGTCTGCTGAATTTTACCGAAATCCTGCTGCTCGATTGAGATTGAAGGGTTAAGCGGAGATTTATCGTGTGATGATGAGGTGATTTTACCTGTCGCCTCAATCGCTTCACTCGCGTGATTTAAAGCCACGGATGGAATTTTCCGGTAGGTATGAACCGGACGGGTCATCTGACTGACGGTTGCCCGGATGCCAAGCGGTGTCCGGGTCATATGTTCTTTAAGCCCGTCATCAAGAAAAAGGGAGTTGAATGATTGTCTGGCTTTCACCGATGAAGAATAATCGAGAAAGTAGATGCAGCCCAGAACGAACCTTTTATCAGCCATGAGCTGATCTTCAACGGACCTCTCCCACTTGCGGTCAATGTCAATCAGGTCCTTCGGTTCGAATTCCTGAAAAACCTTGACGGTATTATCCGCCATGAGTTTCAATCCATCACCGAAAGCCATAAGCGTGGGTTGAGTGGTACGCCACATGTTGACCCGATTACTTGCTTTGTCAAGTACTTCCGTTGTTTTATCCGTGATGCCGGAAACGAACTGAATGAATGACTGTTTGGTATTCTTATATTGAACGACCGTCTCCTTTAGTTTCTGCAGTGCCATTTCCTTGAGATTGATGTTTTTGAGGTTTTTTATCAGATCAACAGCTTCCTTCGCTCCCTGGGCGACATCCATGGCTTTTTTTGCCTGTTCAACCGTCGTGATCATATCGCTGATGCGGGAAGAGGTTTTATCACCATCATTTATGGTTTCCTGCTGACCGTTATCGGGATTATCACTATAAACGGAAACAAAAAAACTCATTAAAAAAACGACTGTTATTTTCGGGTACATAAAGGATAACACCATATTAGAGCGTTACTAAATGTTTTTATTAATATATTATTTGTTATTAATAATCATTATTTATTATTTAATATACCCCTATTATCAGGTAATGTCAAATTATTTTTTAATGGAGATGGCGAAAAAAACCGGATGGTTGATTAATTCTTGTCCTGAGCATTAAGCTTGTCAGAAAAATCCTCCAGAACAAAGAAAAGCGCCTGTTTCTGCGCAAGCTCATCACTGTGGCGTTTAATTTTTTCGAGAAGGAAATAGGAACCGATTTTAACCCCGTCAGTCAGGTATGTGTTTTCCTGAAGAGAGAGAATAAGGGCATTTCTTTCTGAAATCTTGGTCATCTCAGATTGGTGGAGCGGATCAGAAGTTCCGTTATTGGCGGCATTCTTTATAGTCGATTCTAAAATGGCACTCTGATTATCAGAAAACTCGTCACTCGCGTCAGTTGAAGCGATTTGTCGTGCGGACTGCGAAAGAGCCGCCGCATGAAAATTCACGTCCTTATCAGTAGTATCATTCATCATGGATGCATCAGGACTGTTTATCTCAAGAAGCCGTAAAAATTTCTTCTGGAATTTAAGACCATCAGGAAGAATATTATTGAGAGCAAGGAGATGACCGGCCGCCCGGTTACGTATAACGTCCCGGCTTTCAGCAAGTTCCTCCCGACGTTCTTTAAATGCAGGAATATCATTTTTAAAAAGAAGGTCCGATTTCTGAAAAACATCTTCCTCAAGGTATATAATCGCATCTACCGGGTTTTCAGCTTTGAAATTTCTTACGTTATCCCAAACCAGCTGTGCCCTGTTTGCAGCTCTTTCTATCGCATAAAGATACCTGTATGAAGACCAGCAGAAATCTTTTACCGACTCGAGCTCATCGAGGGTACTCCGTGCGATCTGTCTGGCGTGGACATAATACTTAAGAAGATTCTGCCAGATACGCTTATCAAATTTCTTGAGCTTCGGATCGGCGTAATCCTGAGGGCTGACCTTGTCGGTTGGACCATCGGCAGCCTGAATCATAAATGAAAATGAAACTATTACCAAAAGGATATATCTCATTGCAGTTCCTCCATAACAATTTCAACCATGCGACATGAGTGTGCGAAAGCGACGGACGAAGCCTCTGTATTGTTTCTGCGAAGAGCCTCCATTGCAACGATAAAAGCCATGGTATTTATTTTCATGGCTACCATGTCCCGTTTAAGGCTCTCCTGCTTGAGAGCAAGAAAAGATGCGCCGTTATAAAGACTTACGATATCATGGTTGGAAATGCTTTTTTTGGAAACTTCCGATTCTGTCAGTGGAACATCAGGTGTCACGGGAGCGGCCACTTTATCAGGATTCGACGGATCAAAATTTGACGGATCGATCGGAATCTGTGGAAGCGATTCCAATTCATTTTTTTTCAGCGAATTGACATTCTGTCCCAGCAGCCGGTAATAAGCACTGACCAGATTTTCCGATGCCTTTCTCATTTCATCTATCCTCTGAATACTAACTTTAATCTCCGTCAGGTTGATGGCAATCAGATTTGCGGTCTGATCAATGACCGAATCAGGTTTTTCAAGCTGATTCTCCGAAGTGATACTTTCTTCAAGAGACTTTATTTTCAGGTCAAGTTCTTCGAAGTGATCCTGGGCACATTCACGTTGAAATTGGTCATCCGTCGTTTCGATGATGAGCAAATCAGCGGATTGAAGAGAACGAAGATACCCTATCGTGTTGATCCGGTAGGTACGGATATTCCCGGCGGCATCATCAAGACGGGAATGGTAGGAGGAATGTGTATAGAGATTTCTTACGGCTGATTTTTTATTCTCGAATGTTTTTCTGTAATCGCCAATTGATTGAATCCTTTTCACATAATTTTCAGATGCTCCAAGCGTATGCGCCTCGAGCATTTCGAATGCATTTATTGCCTGGGATTCATGAAACTTGAGTGAAAAAGAAAAATTGGTGAGACCAGACTGCCAGGTGTCCATATCATAGGGATCTATTTCCTTTAGATATTTAACATCTTCATAAATCTGCTCGATATTGTTCCTGATTCGGTCCCAGTCACTTTTAGCCCGCTTAACACTATGCACAAGTTTATTGGTGGTCCGGACGAAATTGCTCACCTTATCGTATACGTTGACGCAATTTGTAAGTATACCGACCTCGGTCAGTGAAGGAACAAAATTTCCCAGATAACTGAGCAGCTTCGATTCTTTCGCAAAAACGGCATTTACTGCAGTAACCACTATCAGGATGAGCAGTTTATTTTTCATTCTCTTTCTCCGAAAGGTTAAGGAGATAATCACTGGTCGGTTGATCAAACACTCTCGGCTGCCGCAGGGCCCATGCAAGGGCCGCCCAATTAGCGGATTTTGTACTTTTTACCGCGTCCTCAAACCGGTCCGGTACGTCGGTAGCGACACCTTTCACATACCTTGTGTAGGCCAGCCACTGCTTTGATTCAGATTCAGTAAGGTAGAGGGCAAGTGCAATATTCCTGGCACCGTTATTCATTACCTTGATCCGCTGATTCGAAATGATATTACTTGTTGAACGGGTAATATTCGACAGATATTGCTGATCGCTGGAGGTACCTTTTGATTTGCTTTTCAATTCCTGCAGTTCATTGTTGGTATTGTCAAGAAGATTGGTGGTGTTCTGTCCGGATTGCAGGACTGAAGATTGTAGAGCGGCATAGGTCGCCCGGATAGCGGGGTTGAGCGGACCGTAATTACCACCGGTGAGACTATCGGTCTCGATTGCCATCGCGTGTACCGCGTCGTTAAAATCGGCAAACGATTTCTGCATCGAAAAAACACGATAATCAAGTTCAATGAACGCGCTCCGGGGAAAAAGATCTGAAATATTTGTAAGGCGGATAGTGCGAAGATCAAGGCCTGAATAGTAATCCGCCACCCCCTGAACGGTATAGAGAAGACCATCCCACGCGTCCCCTATTTTTATATAGGTATCACGAAGATCGCGGAGTATATTCATCGTCCGCCGCCAGAAAAGAAAACCGTCATACGTGTTTTTCGCCAGTTTGTACGCGAAACTTTGTGAAATCCGGTTTTCGATGCGTTTTGAGGTTTCATACAGACCGGCAGCGGCATAGCCTACATAATTATCCTGATGGGTTCCTACATAGTGCAGAGTTTTCATGGCATAATCGAAAGCCTCTGCCACCAGTATTTTCATGGCGATCTCCCGCATCGCGTCCCCTTTATCGAATTCCTCAGGATCTCGATCATGTACATCAGTCTGGTCGGTGCGGTATTCCTTGCTGTTTTTATTGTAGTACGCAGCCTGAGAATTGAGCAGTGTAGTTCCGCCGATTGTGACGGTTTTGTTGTAGGGCTTATCATTCAGTGTATATCCGGGAGGCAGTACATTGGAATCTTCATCCTTCCAGAGAAGTAGAGTATACGCCAATGTACCGACAAAAACCTTCCTCCCCCACTTGTCATTATGGATCAGATCATATTCCCAACGCAGGTACCAGTCTTTGGTATTCCTTGGGTTAAAAGGTTCATGATTAACGGTAAATGTGAATTTACTCCGTTTATATTCAGGAATATTTTTCGCGTTATCATCACGGTAAACAGATTCCCTGAAAAAAAGATAAAACGGACCCTCGTTTGCTGCGGTATATTTATCATAGATTGCAAAAGAGGTGAAATCTTCATACGGGCCGTAATTGGCAAATGGATTGGCAAGCACCCAGGCACTGTCCGCATAATCAGGTTTATCAAGCGTTATTTCAACATCACCACCATGTGGCCATATTTTATGCCACTTACCGTTAACTTTCTCATATCCCCATTCGGTTTCATGCTCTCCAGGAGAACAGAAATAGTTATAGACATACCTTAATTCCGTAAGGCTGTTTTTCATTTTCGATGTTATATCGGTAAGATGTGCATGCCACCCAAGATTATTCAGACTCCAGTCCCAATACCGGTAATGAAGTCCGAATGTTGCATCAGCGGCGAATGGATCATATACCTCCGGAATGGGTGCATTAAGCAGTACACACTCCTTATTGAAAAGTAACGGATCGGATGGCTGTCTTTCAGTAGTGGCCTTCAGTGGAGAAACCGAGTTATCCTCACCGTATATGGTCGGATCATACTGTTTCTTCATCATCTCCATATATGCATAATCGCGATAGTCGACAAACTCAGTCGATTGGTACTCTTTCTCCGGTGAAGAAATAATCTTGTTTGCACAATCACAGAAAAGAGACCAGTACCAGTCCATATCAGGACACTGCTGCAGCCCGAGACCATTCGTATTATTATCACTGTCTGGGGAGTTGGGAATCTCTATACCATTATGGTATGCAGTTCCGATCCCGTCAGAATCTTTGTTCGCCATATCTGAATGGATCGGTTCTATTGACCAGGCAAGTTGCGGATAAATACCGCAACGATCCGCAATAATTTCATCATATTTGAATATTTTTTTCCCGAACCGTTGGGCACGTGGTATTGAAAGATCTGAAGCGGCGGAACATGTTTTATAACCATCAACTGGTACCATCGACTTTGCACTGAAATAAATTCTGTCACCTTTGTGGAAGGAGTACTTCTCAGCCTTTTCCTCATCGGTCCAGACACCGTACATTGCATACATGAGCTGTTCCGTACCGAATATTTTTATGACCGCCGGATAGATATCCCCATTATCTGTTTTAACAAAAAACGGTTTTCCGTAAAACGTGAACTTTTCTTCCCGGAGAAAATTATTCCATAGTTCGAGCAGATAAAATCCGGTCCTGTACCGGGAAGAATATGAGTTAAAAAAAGAATTCTCATCAAGATTACCCGTGCTGTATCTGAATGGTAAAACAGTATTGCTTCGGAAAAGATGATAAGGACCATATTCGGTACCCGTTGAAGTTTGTGCAAGCTGTTCTATCTGACGGTAATCGTCGAAAGACTCCAATTTCCTGAATGGAGATTTCTCCGAAATCTGACAGAAAAGAACATTGGAACCGATTCTTTCAACAGATCGCGGTATCAGATATGGTTCAAGAAGGAGTATATATGCACCGCTCATTTCTATTGATGACTGCTGAAGTTGGATCGGTGAGAGTGCAGACCGCATCGATGATGAGGTGTAATTTCCGAAATCACCACCTGTTGAAGATCCCTGAGGCAACGAAGAAATCACCCCGGAACGGGTGGGCGTATAAAGACGGTATATGCCATCAGAAGAGTAGGCATATTCACTTTTTACAGTGGAATATTGTATAGAAATGATTTCTTCCCGCTCCGTCTGCTGTGCAAAAACAACAGCACTACTGAGAAGAATGAAGACATTTGATAAATTCATCGCGTGCAGCCTCCAGTACTTCGGGAGTGACATAATTGGTGCCAAGTCTTTTTTTGTATTTATCAAGGATGATTTTATGCGGCGGGTGAGTAGTTGAAAGCATGGTAAATTCAACCGTGGGATTGAACATCAGTTTACCACAGAAAAAAGGAGACAGGAGGTAAAATAGGCCTTTTCTTTTCTGTGAAAGGATCTCATTAACATCATAGGCGGTCAGTTTTTTATCGCCATGACTGCTTTTGGCTTCAATATGGAGAAGAGGCGTCTTCGGTGGATTGTCATCCGGGTCATGGACATGATTGCCACCGACAAGATAGTAGTAACTGGTATTGAGAAAAAGGCTTCCGGCTATCGGGGAATCCGCAACGGTCTGGAGATTCTGGGTAAGAATGGAAATACTGCCATTGTTCTTTCGTATTGTGGCAAAACACTGTTCAATAAAAGATGCTATTGATCCGCCTTTAAGAAATTTCCATGCTTCATCTACAACAACGAGCTTTCTTCGATGGGCAACTGAAAGATCACTGACATTACGCATGATCATTTCAAGCAACGTAGGAATGAGTACTGCTGCAAGTCTTGGTCGGGAAGCAAGTCCCATGAGATCAAAACAGACCACATTCGGATTTCTTATTGTATCCGTCCGTCTGAAATATGCAGCATATATACCGGTATTGATACCTTGACCGATAAAAGGAGCCAATGCCTTGTAGAGGTCATGACCGGTGGAAAGAAGATCACCGTTATCTTTGAGATAGTTCTCGGCGAAATCGTGAAGGTTGCATACATTCCCCTCATTATTGTCTGAATCGATGAAGTATTGTACAAGTGCTTTATCCAGATGAAACATTACATTGGATGGAAGCGGCTCAAAAGAACTATCATCATTATCTTTCGTACCAACCATGCGGGATATAATGTTCAGAAGTGCTTCATGGCGGATTTCAATGGGTTTTTTATCATTTCCATCACCGGTAAAAAACGGGCCATCAAACGGGTTAATTGAGAACGGATTTTCTGAAGTTATTTCAATGTAAGTACCGTTATTATTGAGAACAAAATTCCTATAGCTGCCTGCACCTTCACCGCCGACATCGATGATACTTATTATCGGATCGAATGACGCCTGGCTCTGGTAGAGAACACTATTCATCAGGAATGATTTTCCCGAACCGGTACCGCCGCAAATCATCGCGTTGTGAGCATTCGCCAGGCTTGAAAAAACACATAGTCGGGCGATACTACCGGTAGAAGTCTGAAAGTAGATGTGTTCGTTTCGGTTTTTATCAGGATCGGGAAGGCATTCACGGGGAAGATCGATCGGCATAAAATCAGCCACCGTATAGGTGGCAAGCATTGATGTGATTTTATTTACCGATTCATTTCCGGGCAATAGAGAGTAAAATGCAGGTTTGATATTATACTTTTCTGTTTTCAGCAGATATGAGGATGAAACACTGTTACGGAAAAGACGCACCCTTCTCCAAAGGCTATCAAGATCATCATGCCAGAGATGAATCTGAAAAAACTGATGGACAAATTTATGGTTTGAATTCTCTACGATACTGAGTGATTCTGAAATCAAATTAAATAGTTTATCTGGAGTCACACCTTCTTCTGTTTTTGCGAAAATTGATAGTCCATCTGTTTTAGCAAGCCCTTTCTTAAATTCAAGACTGTTTCTCCGCAATGATGCGATGGTAAGACCCCGCTGTTTGGAAATAAAACGGATAGAATGGTGAATTGTAAACGGAATGCCTTTTAGATCATCAGAACCGTAAAAAACTTTATTCAATGCTGCAGAGGATTCCGTCGGCAAACGACTTTCACTCCCCACCGACCGCAGGCTTAGTACGGAATGGTAGTCCCCTCCGTAGTACACATAGCCCGGTTCCCTTGACAGAGCGTTTGAAGTTGAATTGAAGTCACCGCTCAAAATGCCGTTCAGATCAGAAAACGTGTTTACCACCTGATGATTGAGAAGGACGGATAAAAATCCAAGAATCTGCCGCGATTTCAGTCGAAATACCGTACCGGAAACTCGGGTAGTAAGCGCATGAAGAAGATTATCAAGATTCTCCGCCGCTTCAGCAAAGTCTCCGGAGGTTATTGATTCATTTCTTTTTTTATTGTTGAAGGAGAATGATCCAAGCGAAACAACGGGAATGGTTATGGCGAAAAAACAGGCGAATAGCGGATACGTTTTTGAGTTGTATGTATCGATTGTTTTTCTGTCAAGGTATTCAATAAGGGAATTCGAGCAGGCTGTCCGGTATGGCAATTTTTCAGAGATAAATCTCTTTGTCAAATATATGGAAAGCGTTGAATCGGGAGGCATAATATCACACAGTACATTCATTAACTGATCATGGCGATACTGCATGACATCATCTTCATCAAGTTCGCTCAGCCTGGTTTCGATAACGGCGGTGAGTTGCGCCGGTTTCTGAGAAACAATGAAGTCCCGGGTAACGGCAACATAGGGTAGAAAATCACCCAGTGTTTTGTTATGAACCGATCCAGGTAGCGTTGGAATAAACATTTTCACAAACCGAAGGAATTGTTAATGATTTCAGGAAGAGTATTTTCAAAAACAAGCGAATATCGTTCCCCGAAAGAATCGTTTCCCGGGAAAAGACTGATATACGTTGAACGGGTAGTGTTGGTGTGACAATAAAGGGCAAGATCATGATCGTGCATAACAGTGTAGAAATTATGAAAATCAGTACTTAATGAATTAACCGTACCCGAAGAAAGAAAAAACGTTACATCACAATAGGCGACCCGCCCGAATCGTGGAAGAAAACTGCCGGCATCCTTACAAATGGTATCTACGGATATTTCGGTTTCGTTGTTACGGGCAAGATAATCTATCAGTACTGCATTATCAAGAATGTGAGACTGCAATTCCTTTTGTCTTTGAACCGAAGGAAAAACAACCACAATGCGCTCGAGATACTCAAAATCCGTCAGAATATCCCGTAGGGGCGGTATCCGGGAGACATTATTGATACTTGCCATTGTCGCATAACGGTTGTGACCGATTTTACAATATGACATATTCGTTCGTACAGGAGAAGCCTTTATCGTATTACCATTGCTATCATGATCATAAAGTAGTTGCGGTAATTCGGATCTTAGGTAATCGGTCTCCTTTAATGGTTGATTGTCCACCAGTTTCGAGAGCAGGGAATAGGTCCTCCCGATGCGCTTATGTAACGCTTCTGATTCTTTTATGAGTGGATTGAATGAGAACTTACGAAAAAGTGTTACGGGAATGGAATTGCCGTATTCAACTGACCCGCAGAGCGACAGGAAGTAACGATCGTTCCCGGGCGTATGGTATCTGAATATCTGAAACGATGAACCATCCGGAGTGGATGAAAGACATTTTCCAACATTATCCGGATCAAACTCTGTAAATGAGAAAAACCTTATAATGTTTCCATTATAATGTATATATGCTGGTACAGAGGCGTTGTAAACCGATTCAATCGGGAATAGAAACCGCAGTGGCATCTCCCCTACCGTCCTCAAATCCGCATTAGGAAGATCTTTATACGAGATCGTTCTGAACATCTTTTCTTTGTCTATCCAAGGGTGGAACTGCCCGGCGGAAATGACCGATAAGTGTAGAAGGTATTCTGCACGATTCAATAAGGACCGCTGCAAAATTCTCTTCAAACATTTTCGAGATCTTCGGATAAATTATTACTCCTACAACCCATAGAGCATATCCCACGTATCGAAAAGGAAACGGAACAAGATTGATAAAGAAAAAGACAAACAGAGAAATAGCCCATTCAATCTGTGTCAGACCGAAATACCGGGGATTTCCGCTTATAATAGGACAAACACTTTTACCCATTTGAGGTTACCTCAGAACTGGATACCGAAAAGAGTATCGGCAACGGTAGGAACAAACGACAGGCCGATAGCCACAAGAATGATACCGATTACCGTCAGCCACCCACCGGTACGATCTTCACCCTGCCCCCTGGTAGCGGTTTTAAAAGCAACAACTCCGGCAGTAACAATAAGAATTGCCTGCATTATCCATTGGGCAACCCCCCAGATCGTAGTGAAATGGTCGGCAAAACCTTCGGTTATGACCGTTGAAGAGACCGCACCATTCGCCTGTGCAAGTAACGATGAAGAAACAGCAAAGAGAAAAACGAAAATCCGGCTGAATTGTTTTTTGTTCATAACAAACCTCCCTTTATAGGTAAAACGGATAATTTAAAAAGCACTGCATGCCGTGGCTGTTTGGCATTCCGTATCGTGATTATTTAAAAACCGTGTGACAATGCTTCTTACTGTGTTGGATTTATTCAAAGAGCCGATTTCGTGTCCATAGAGCTCAATTCTATTAATGGTATTCTCATCGAAATAAGTGGTTACCCTGTTATCGATTTTCATTGCCTTCCTTTTACGACCAACCTTTTTTCGGACTGGAATTTCAATAAGGTTTTTCTTCATGAATTGAACCTCCCAAGGTTAAATTATTTTTAATCGGTATTTTTTGTATTTTTATTATAATTAATAAACATTATTTAGTATTTAATATACCGTTATAATGGCGAGTTGTCAAATACTTTCGCGTGGATAAATTGAAATTGGAATAAAAGTTATAAAGAAAGGAGATCGAAGACTACATACAGAAAGTAGCGCGTATTAAAGCGGTACAAATTGAATATGAGGAATAAAAAGGAAGGAGACTAAAATCCTTGTGAATCAAGGTAATGAAAAATAATTGTCCGCACAGTGCCGGATTCGGCCCTGGCTTCACCCAAACGTTGTTGAGCATAATTATTCAATCGATCGGATTGTATTTTGTTTAAATAAACGACAATTTTTTCTGTTTTTTCTGTACTTTTATCTTTTAAGGGTTTTCTTCCTGCCATAATCTATTCCTTTAGAAAA
>JAFGMP010000217.1 GCA_016927495.1 Candidatus Latescibacterota bacterium
CGAGATGCAAAGGACATTCGTAAGGCATACGACAAACAGAAATACCGTATCCTCGTTGTGGCAAATAAATTTCAGACCGGCTTCGATCAACCTCTGTTGCACACCATGTATGTTGACAAGAAGTTGAGCGGTGTGGCGGCGGTGCAGACGTTGAGTCGTCTGAATCGCATTTATCCGCCGCTGAAACAGGAACCGATGGTGCTGGATTTTATTAATACACAAGAAGAAATCGAATCGGCTTTTCAGATGTACTATGGCCGAACTACTCTTGACCGCGACACCGATCCTCAGAAATTATATAATATGAAATATGCCGTGGAAGAGATGGGGGTGTTCACACAGGCGGACGTAGACCTTTTTGCTGATCTCTTTGTTGGACAGAAAGCATCAAGCCGTAAGATCAGCCCAATCTTCACAAAGATCATCTTAGGTAAGTTTACTGCACTAAATGATGAAGAAAAGGATCGCTTCCGCGACGTGGTAAGACGCTATGTGAAACAGTATTCCTTTGTAAGCCAGATTATAACATGGGTGGACGCAGATTTAGAGAAGTTTTATCTCTTCACGAAATTGTTGCTGAAATACATTCCACCGAAATCGGACACACTACCCGAAGAAATACTTTCTATGGTGGACATGGACAAGTTCCGTCTTCAGGAACAGGAAAACGGCAGCATCATGCTCAAGCCAGAGGATGTAGAGCTTGAAAATGTTGGTGATGGATCGGGCTCCGGCGGTCAAACTTTAATCGACCCGCTCGAAGTAATTATTAAAGAATTGAATGATCGGTTTCATTTTGATTTTGAGGATCGGGATAAAGTCATGCGAATCGTTATGCCGAAACTTGTGAAGGACGAGGGATTGGTTTCAGCTTATCATACTGACAATCTTGATAGTCTTCGAAAACAGAAATTCAGTGATAGTTTGGAGAAGGCGCTCATCGACAGTGCGGGTGATTTCCTTGGCGTGTTGAACCGCATGTCAGATCAGCCCGATTTCAAGCGGTTGTTTGAGGAATTTGTTTTGGGTGAATTCAAAAAGAATCTTGGGGAGGGTACTTCATAGCTGTTATAATCCGACAAGATAAAAATCCCCATATGTCTTTCCGTCTCCTTTCCCATTATATCGCCAGCTTTGAAGCTATAAAGGGTAGTTTGGCGGGCATTCCGCTGATCATATGTCTCGAAAGAGAGCCTGAAGCCGGAAGCAGCGCAAGGATGGAACCCGCCGTATACGGAACCGTACGTACGGTGGTGTGGGAGGACGGCGGGATGTCCCTGCCTCCTACTATCCGCTTGCAAGGTATTGGATAATTGCAGGGGCGAACGGTATACGTTCAAAAATGGATTCGTAGGGGCACAACTTTTTGTGCCCTTTATAGGATGCGGTGATATTTTCGTAGGGGCAGACCCGTGTGTCTGCCCTCTTTCATATTTTGGTATACCGTTCCCTGCACTTGTCGAATGGAACACCCGATATTTTTCGCCCAGGAATATTCGGTCACGCTACATGTAGGGGCAACCCCCTGTGGTTGCCCTGTAATTCTGTGGTTGCCCTGTAATTCTGTGCCTGCCCTGTATTTTCGAACAAGGAAGTTCTTGCCGTGCTATGCGCCGTCGCAGCAATTTTTATTGCGAAGACGGATCATGGTCATCATTTCCATCCTTTTTGTAACCTTCCTACCGGATCTTCTCATAACTTATGATTTTTAATGAAAAAGGTATATAATAAACTGTAAAATAACAGGTAAGCTTTTGTTATATATAGTATTTATGTTAGTTATATGTGAATGTTTACTTGACAGGAACACATAAAATAAGTATATTCGTTACTGATTTCACAATATCATCTGACAAAAAATAGTATTTGTTAAATATGAGGGTAGAACCTTGATATCCGGAAAACCAATTGGCAGGTTGAGTTTATATCGCCGTTTATTGAACGGTCTTATGCATGAAGGCGTTCAAAGCGTTTATTCGCACGATTTGGCTGCACGGGCTGGTGTTACTGCGGCCCAGGTACGCCGTGACATAATGAACATAGGATATTCCGGCAATCCCAATCGGGGGTATGATGTCCGGATGCTGGTCGAAAGTATAAGCAATTTTCTCGATGATCCCGATGGCCAGAATGTGGCCTTGGTCGGAGTCGGTAATCTGGGACGTGCTATTCTCGCGTTTTTTTCGGGCAGAAGGCCAAAACTTTCCATTGTGGCTGCTTTTGATAGCGACCCGGAAAAGTTCGGCAGGGTTATTCGCGGCTGCCGGTGTTATTCGATAGACCAGGCGCCCGAGGTCATACGGGAACTCAATATCAAAATTGCCACATTATGTGTGCCAGCAAATGTAGCGCAGGAAATTGCAGATTTATGTATACGAGCAGGCGTAAAGGGTATTCTGAATTTTGCTCCTGTTCCGCTGCATGTATCGGGTTCGGTGTATGTCGAGGACATCGATATGACCATGTCGATTGAAAAAGTCGCCTATTTCGCCCGTACCAATTAACATAACAAATATTTCCAGAAACAAGAGGAACAGCGTGGAATTTTTACATAATGCGACAGGACTGAAACCGTATTTTACGGAATTGCTATTCTCCGTCGTAATTATCCTTGTCCTGTGGCTGGTGCGAAACATCGTTGTAAGAATAATTATGCGCCGCACTGATGATGTCCGCACCCGCTATGTCTGGCAAAAGACATTAACCTATGCGGCTACTTTTTTGGGAATATTTTTTCTCGTCCGGGTATGGTTCTCCGGCAATACACAACCGCTGTTTACATTTTTTGGTTTCCTCTCTGCCGGTGTTGCTATAGCGCTGAAAGATATTCTTACCAATGTTGCCGGGTGGGTTTTTATAATCTGGGCAAGGCCGATCGATATCGGTGACCGTATCCAGATAGGGAAATATGCCGGAGATGTCGTCGATAAAAGCATTCTCCATATCACCCTCATGGAAATCGGCAACTGGGTTGATTCCGACCAGAGTACCGGCAGAGTTGTTAAAGTGCCGAATTCGTTTCTGTTCTCGGAGGCATTTGCCAATTACAGTCAGGGATTTTACTACATCTGGAATGAAATTGCCGTGCTGATCACATTCGAAAGTAACTGGAAAAAAGCCAAGGAACTGCTGTCGGAAATCGCCTGGCGGCATACTGAAAAGCTGTCGGAAGATGCCGAACAGAAGGTGCGTGAAGCAAGCAAGCGGTACCTGATCTTTTACAACAAACTGACGCCGATTGTCTATACCAGCGTTAAAGACAGCGGTGTGATGCTGACCATACGGTATCTCTGCGAGCCCAGAAAACGCCGCGGTACTCAGGAGGATATCTGGGAGGACATACTCAA
>JAFGMP010000218.1 GCA_016927495.1 Candidatus Latescibacterota bacterium
AGGGTGGTAAGGCAGTTTCCGTTAAATCGGTTATTGAAAAGGCTCGGAAAAAATAATATGTAAAAAAAAAATTAACTGCCGGGATTGTGTATCAACTAACTCAAACGGGAGAGATGACGATGCAAAGAATGGGTGTAATTTTAATTTTATTGGCGTTTATTTATTATCCGTCCACTATTTTTTCTCAGGAAAAACTCAGCCCGGAGGAACAGAAACGCAAGGAACTCAACGAAAAGTTCGATACATACAAAATCCGCTATAAAACTGAATTCAGTGTAGACAATTCTATAGATTTTTTAAAAAAACCAAAAGATACCGAACCGAAAGGCGATTATACGGTAGCGAAAGTTCCTCCGACAGTCAAACTCCAGATAGTGCCAAATCTCGAACCGGAATATTTCCCGGAGGGTGAGGCATATATGGTCTGCTGGGCAAACTGGGCATATATGACCCGCAGCGAGGATAACCGCTTTTTCTTCTCGGTTGGCGACCATCGCGGTTCCGGCTGCCAGATCAACCTTTATGAATATTCACCGGCCCGCGATATAGTACATAAGGTTCTCGATGTGGATGAACTTCTGGGATGGACCAGATATTCGTACACAGACGGTAAAATCCACGGCCATATGGGGATTATGCCGGACGGTACTCTTTGGGCTGCAACACATTACGGTGTGCCTCCAGACTCAACCTGGTGGGCGAACGGCTATCGCGGTAGCTGGCTTTTAAGCTATAATATCAACACCCATGAAGCGAAAAATTATGGTGTTCCCATGATTGGCAGTAATCTTCCCTGTTTCACGGTGGATACCGAGCGCGGCAGGCTTGTGGCATCAGGGGCATATAACATGGTCATGTGCTGGGACTGCATCGAAAAAAAGGTGCGGTATGCGGGACATCCGCCCGAGGGCTGGAATATGTGGCACCGGTCGATGCTGCTCGACGAGGAAACGGGAAAAATGTGGAGTGTGGACTCATACGACAAAGACAATGTAATATTTATGAGCTTCGACCCCGAATACAACAAGTTTGTACGGTATGAAGCATCGCCTCCGAAGAATCCGTATTCAGGCGAACGTTCCCTAACCAGAGGCCATACCGAACGTCCGGCAATGGACGGCTGGTTTTACTGGGCGACATGGAACGGCACACTGTTCAAATTCAAACCGGAGGGCCCGGACGGCTTGCCTGTTACAGAGCTTGTCGGCACCACCTGGGACGAGGGACGGGACGTCCTCCAGATAGGACTCAGTCCTAAAGGCCGCTATATATATTTCTACCCCAAAGGAGATGCTCCCATAGTCCAGTACGATGTCAAGACAGGTAAGCGAAAGGCGCTCTGCTGGCTTCAGGACTACTATTTCGAGAAATACGGTTATTGGATGGATCATGTATACGGTATGGATATATCGAAAAACGGAGACTTTCTCGTGATCTGCCAGAACGGCGCGTTCAAAGGCCGTGATGATGCATTCGGCCATCCATCACTGATTGTGGTTGAAATACCGGAGGAGGAGCGACAGGAGTAACATGTAGAGAGGTTATAATATGCAAATTAATTTTCGTTCCATAATAATCTTCGGATGCCTGATTGCTTGTTGTGCATCTGAGAATTATAAGTGCTACGCCGATCCCACTGAAAATGAAGTTCTTGCCGTGATGAAAAAAGCTGCCGGATTTATGGCAAACACAGTATCATACCGTGGCGGATATGTATATAGTTACTCCGAGGACCTTTCGCAGCAGTGGGGTGAAATCCCTGCCCGCAAGACACAAATTTGGACACAGCCTCCCGGTACTCCGACAGTTGGAATGATGTACCTCAAAGCATATAAAGTAACCGGTGAACAGGAATTTCTCGACTATGCGGAACGTGCGGCAAATGCCCTCATATGGGGCCAGCGCCCGGCAGGCGGCTGGCAATATCTCATAGATTTTGATATGCCGGGGTTACGTACATGGTATGACAAGGTTGCTTCGCAATGCTGGGGCTGGGAGGAATACTATCATTATTACGGCAACTGTACGTTCGATGATGCAGCCACATCTGCGCCGACAGAATTTCTGCTTGAATTGTATGTGACGACGCTCGATCCGAAATATAAACCAGCTCTGATCAAAGCGCTGGATTTCATCCTCGATTCCCAGTATCCCAACGGCGGCTGGCCACAGCGTTATCCGCTTATCTTCGATTACCCACATGACGGCCATGAGGATTATACACACTTTTACACATACAACGACGGTGTAATCATTAACAACATCGAACTGCTACTCGATGCATACGAAAAACTCGGTGATGAGGCTTACCGGAAAGCCGCTGTCAGAGGCATGGACTTCTACATTATCTCACAGCTGCCGAAACCGCAGGCAGGATGGGCACAGCAATATACGATGGATATAAAACCGGGCTGGGCACGGACATATGAGCCTGCCGCTGTCAGTGCCCACAGAACAGTTAACAATATCAACGATCTTATGAGATTTTATAAAATTACTGGCGACAGGAGGTATCTTTCACCCATTCCTTCTGCCATAGAATGGCTTGAAAACTCGATCATCAACACTGACACATCGAAGAAATTTACACATACCGGATTTTATGAACCCGTTACCAACAAACCGCTCTATTACCATTTTACCGGAACAAGCAAAGAAACCATGAAACATTGGGTTGATTATGACAGCACCGGCGGCTGGTGGTACAGAAAACAATTCAATCCCGATATTACAGGTATAAAACGTGCTTATAAAAGAATATACTCTCTTACACCCACCGAGGCAGTCGCTGAATATAAAGCTGAAAAAAATCCCATCAATACTTCTCCCAAACCGTCTCCGGAAAGAATTACCGAAATTTTGTCATCTATTGACAAGCGTGGGGCGTGGATTACCGATATCCAAATAACAGACTATTCGAAAGGAATGCTTTCTCTCTCCCCAAAAACGATAAAAGGTATCAATATTTCCGTATATATCGGGAACATGAATTTGTTGATCGATTATCTGAAACAATAATAAATAACTGTAAGTTCACTAATAACTAATGTTATTTTTTTATAGCTTTTCTTCTGAGTCTTACATATTATGTTATGTTAAGTGTTTTAGATTCACAAAAACAACACGCAGTTAACAATGTTAAAAGCCTGTTTCTGTTGTATATACTTCGTATGTTATGAGAGTAACAATGCAGGATAGAATGAATACACATGACTATATAACCCGCACACTCGGTGAATTTAGCAAAAACATTAAACAATACGGGTAATTATAAAGTGAAAGCTGTGCCAAAAAAATATGAAGACAGATTCCGTATTCTGTTTGAAACCTCAAAAGATGCCATCGGTATAACTACAGCGGGTGGAAAAGTTATCAGCGTTAACAATGCCTGGCTTTCACTTTTCGGATATACATGTGAAGAAATCGATTCTGTCGATTTGAAAAAAATGTATGCCAGTGATTGTGATCGTGAAAATTTAATGGCCTTACTCGGTAAACATGGGTACGTAAAAGACTATAAAATGAAATTGCTGAAAAAAGACGGTGAATTAATCGATTGCCTGCTAACCTCGAGTGTGAGGCATTCGGATAATGGCTCGGGTACGATTTTTCAGACAATTATACATGATATTACCGAACAGAAAAAAACTACCGATGCGCTTCGACGCCGTGAGGCAATTCTTGAAGCTGTTGCAAACTCATCCGAACTTCTTCTCTGGTCTTCCTCATGGCATGAGCACATCAGGATTATTCTTGATTACCTGGGTTGTGCTGCGCAGGTCAGCCGGGTGAGTATTTTCAAAAATCACAGAAACGAAGATGAAACATTATTGTACAGCCGGGGTTATGAATGGGTAGCCTCCGGAATAAAATACCGGCCTGAAAATCCCGATTTTCAGAATGTATCCTATACTAACGCCGGATTCGAAAGATGGCCGAGAATATTACGTAATGCAAAAGTTATTGCCGGTCATACGAGAGATTTTCCACTAAGCGAACAAGATGTTCTTATCTCACAGGATATCAAGTCAATTTTGGTAATACCGATATTTGTTGGGAACGATTGGTGGGGATTTATCGAATTTGATGAGTGTGAGCATGAAAGGGAATGGTTTTCCGCCGAAATTGACGCTTTAAAAACTGCTGCATGGACTCTGGGTGCGGCAATTCAAAATATGATGATGAAAAAAGCGTTAGGTGAAAGAGATGAAATATACCGCGCTATGTTTGAGAAAAACAGGACGATAAAGTTGCTTGTAAATCCCGAAACAGGTGCGATTGTTGATGCAAATCCGGCAGCAAGTGAATATTATGGATATCCGCCCGACATACTGAAAAATATGAAAATAAATGATATTGCAGTCAATTTCAGCAAAGAAATTTACCACGACTTTAAAATACTTGATTCAGAACATAACATGTTTTTCGATACACAGCACAGAATGGCTGATGGAACTATTCGTGATGTCGAAATTAATTCCTGTCCAATTAAAGTCCGTGACCGTACGCTGGTGTTTTCAATCATTCACGATATAACCGATCGAAAGAAAGCGGAAGAAGCCTTGAGAACAAGCGAGGAACGCCTGCGGCAAATTATTGATCTTGTTCCTCACAGTATTTTTGTCAGAAACAGGAATGGGAAATATATACTCGTTAATAAAGCTGCGGCTCATTCTGTTGGGTTGAGTGTGGAAGAAACAACAGGATTGTGTTTATATGATGTTAATAAAGATAAAGCGGATGTCGATAGAATTTTAAGCATTGACCAGGAAGTCATCCAAACCGGAAAACCACATTTTACACCAAATGCCACCCACAGATATCCCGATGGATCATTACATATTTATCAATCGTCAAAGATACCGTTTTATCTCACCGATTCAGGTGAACCAGCAGTGCTCGGAGTATCCGTTGATATCACGGAACAGTTAAAAACCGAGGAAGCGTTGCGTACCTACGAAGAGAAATATCGTGATCTGGTCGAAAACACCAATGATATTTCTTTCGTGATCGATACCACGGGTATTTTCACATATATCAGTATGTTTGTTGAGAAATTATATGGTTATAAACCTGCCGAATTGATTGGGACTGAATTCACCCGGTATATTTATCAGGAGGATATACATCGCATATCCACTGTATTTCAAAAATTACTGTTGGGTTATGATCAATCGGCGGATTGCCGTGTTGTAACAAAATCAGGTGATATTAGATGGATAAGAATCTCAGCCCAGATTATCAATAAAGCTGGTAAAACCATTGGACTTCGGGGTGTTGCAATAGATATAACGAAACGGAAAATTGCAGAAGAAACTTTACTGGACAGTAAAAAGGATTTTAATAATATTTCCGAAATGGCTTCGGATCCGATGTTTATCATAAGACCGGATGGGAGAATCATCGATGTCAATCATGCAGGGCTGGATCTTCTGGGATATACAAAAACTGAGGCAATAAATCTTGATGTCTCTTCATTATATGTGAATCCGGAGGATAGTATTACTATTATTGAATCAGTTGGCAAAAACTATATTAAGAAAAAATGCACAGTAAATATCAAAACAAAAACCGGTGAGATTATTTCACGTCATATAGCTGCTACTGCTCTGCGTTCGAAAGACAGCTCAATTGCAGGTTATCTTATTTTTTTGTTTAACTGCATTGATTAAAACACGAACAACAGAAAATATCGCCATTACCAATTTCAGATAGAGAAATTAATGTGTTTAAGGCCTGATAAAAAATTTGTACGTATCTTTTTTTTTGCCATCTATATATAATTCCATATAATAATTTCCAATCTGGCGATTCCATTGTGCATTTTTTTCGATGATTTTACTGCGTTCGAAATTTATACGATCGCCTTTTGTGTCGGTATCATGGATGAACGTTCTGCGATAAACTGCTTGCCCTTTGGTTACATTGGAAATAACAATATCACACTGCGCTCCGTCACGCACATCATTCCCCCAAATTACGAATGGTATGGGCTTTTCGCCGGTTGCCTTGAATTCTTTTGTTCCGGTAGTTCTGCCCGACCCGACAGCAACAATTCTGGTTTCTATCATTTTTGTACCTGGTTTATTGCTACATCCGGTTACCCATACAAGCAGAAAGATTATTATGGAAAATGTAATATGGTTTGATAATTTCATTACATTTTTTTCAGTTTTACATTTCGATACCAGACAGGATGCCCGTGATCCTGAAAACCGATATATCCTTCCCTTGGAAAATCCTTCAAAGCGGTATTGAATTTGTTATCGGTGCCGTCGGGATTTTTATTCGGGCTTATCCATGTATTGACATCAATATCTATGATTTTCGTGTCGTTCATGACAATTGTTATAAGGTTATCGTTACAGGTTATGATAACATTATTCCATTCACCCACATTTTTCTCGGCATTTGTACTCGGTTCCTGAAGATCATACAAAGCCCCGCAGTCATGTTTATCGGGATTGGTTTTATCCACCGAATCAAATACCTGCATTTCAATGCCGGTCTGCACAGGATCCTCGAGACTGCCTGTACGGAAAAAAACTCCGCTGTTGCAGTCCGGGCTGACTTTAAAATCGAGAGAAAGAGTAAAATTACCGAACCGCTCTTTAGTCCAGATCGATCCGCCGGCTTTTAACGCCATTGCCCCGTTTTCACTTACCCAGCCGTTTAGTTTGTCCATCTGCCATGCGTCGAAATTTGCGCCGTCAAATAGTGTAATCCAGTCTTCGGCCTGTGATCCTGAAGGTTTTGCCTGAGATATCTGTGGTTGAGAATTCCGGGGTTGCCGGCCGGTATCGTTTTCACCGCATCCTGAAAACGTATACGTTACAATAAAGGACAATAAAAAAGACATACATATAATTCGTTTCATGACACAGAACCTTTCCCTTTCGTTTTATGTTATAATCGATTTGCAGCGTTTCTTATTGTGACATTCTGTTTCCTCTGTTTACCATAATGCTGTCCTCCCTGACCTGAAGGCTCAACTGTCCAGCAATTTCTCCACGGTAGTTTTTCGCCACGACAAAATCGGTGATTTTGAGCTGTACAGGAAGAAAAATATCATCGGAAAATGCCTTGTAACGGTAAGAATCGATCCGACGATAGAGCTTTCCATTGTAATACTGTTCCATTTTCCGGGGCCTGTAACCGACAGAGGGATCGAGATAAAACAGGAAATATTGGTCTTTGCCGATGTGCGGATATCTGACTATAATACATTCATTTCCATCTATGACTGCCTTATTCTGTTCTATTTTTCCACCCATTATACGTAAATATCCGTGATAAAAGGTGCCTAAAGTCCCTATTGCGCCTTTAACAAATTGATCATAATCACGATATAAACCGCCGGGAGTTTCTCTGAACGGTTTTTCCCCGATAAATAACGGATCGTCTTGTGTTTCATATAACCCATCATATCGCCCGCCGGTTGCCTCTATATGTGAACCGTTGTAGGTTACGGTCCCGGAGTCTTCGTATGTTTCTCCGTTAACCGTGCCTTTTTCGCTGTATTTTTTGAAGCGAAGTGATCCTTCCATTCTAAATTCGGAGACATCATACTCTATATGAATAACCGGTTGTCCGGAAGGTTTGGCGGTATATGATTTTATGGTTCCCGATTTATCCGGTTTCAAATCGAGATAGCTCTCGAAGGTTATTTTGTAGGACGCGTTCAGATTTTGAATTTTGGCATTTTCAATGTCTACCTTTTCGATCAATTCAACGATATTTTCTGTCAACGAAAGAACTTCCCTGCCGTAGGAATTTGCACATTGGACGATGAGAGGCTGCGGAATATCGGAATCGCGCATGATGCCGACTGCCTCAAATCCGTGAGTTTGTCCATATAACGGAGATGTAGAAGAAAATCTGAAATCACCACCCAACGGATTTATAAAACAGGGATCGATATTACGTTCGCCGGTTCCGGGGTAGGGTTTGTAATAGTAAGGTCTTCCCGCTTCATCAAAATCCCTGAAATGAGGCGATTCCCATGTCACATTTTCGAACATGACCGGATTAGCGCCGCGAAGCATTCTTTGTCCCCATTGATTATGCAGAAAAATGTTATTGAAAACAACCGGCTCGCTTCGATTGATTGCCATCGGGACATTGTTGAAATAACAAACGTTATGATGGAAAATCGTTTTTGAGTGACGTTCCAGCCCCACAGCTTTCACATTACCGAGGAAAATGTTGTTAAAGACCTCGCCGCGTGCATGTACGCAAAAAACACCACGCTGGCCGATACGGTAAAAAGTATTTCCCACTATCACAGGATTGGGGTAATCCATATAGGGGCGGTCATGAATTTCAATTTCATAGTGATTGAACTCTTTTTCGAAAATGCGGTTTCCCCTGCTGTCGAGGGCTCCATCAATCCACACTCCGAACAGACCGTTTTCCCTGAAAATATTATTGGCGATAATACATGTGCTGTCGGTTGCGGCAGCGTAAATCGCGGCATTGAATGTACCCTGTTCATAATCGATTCCCGTACCGGTAAAAGTAAAACCGGCAATAATAGCGTTATTGGCCGCTGTCAATGCATGACCTTTGTTTAAAGGATTGATAATGGTTGTGTAAGGGTTTTCTCCGATCAAGTTTATACCATCTTTCAGTGTCAAAACCTCATTGTATACTCCCGGATGTACAAAGACAGTGGCGCCGGGAACCGCGTCATCTATCGCTTTTTGAATGCTCGTATACTTTCCGTTTTGCTTCGTTACCACAAAAACTGGCCCTTTAATATCTTCAATACTGTGCGGAATCTCAGGTACTCCCCCATTGCGGGAAATCAGACACAATGATTCGATATTACCGGCAACATCGTCGGGCCACGGATAAAGCGCCGGTGTATCCCACCAGTCCCCGGCATAATAAGCTTTAAACATATTGCTGAGCTGTGATGTGTACCATGGATCGTAATTGCCGACAACATTGTCTCCACCGAAAATGTAACCATACCGGTCCCAGCCACGGTGGTAATCAAACTCTTTTGTCCAGGCGTAATGGCACTTTGTGCAATTGTCCGGATTACCCTCGAAACCTTCACTGATCATGGTCCCGGTATTTTTTGAAGTTGCGCGGAACATAGAGCCCTGACATCCGCTGATAAAAACAAGCGATAAGATTATTAGCACTGTCAGGTGACAGTTCACGGAATATTTTTCACGAATTATTTTCATGCTTATTTTCCTTTTTATAGAGAATAGAAGTCATCGGATATATAAAGATAATAAAACTTATGTTTTATAGGAAGTATTTGGCATTTTATTTTGAAAAATCTTCAGCGTACGGATAAAAGCCGAAGTACCTGATCGACATCATCTTTACTGCTGCCGTACTGCAATGCCAGTCGTGCATGTTTTTCCGCAAGATCTTTTTTGCCAAGTTTGTAATAGGTTTTGGCAAGATTCAGATGAGCATCAGTGAAATCAGGTTTGATCTCGATAGCTTTTTTATATTCAATCACCGCCTCGTCGTGCATTCCTTTCATCGCATATAAATATGCGAGATTGTTATGAACGGCATGGACATTACCGTCTTTATAAAGGGTGTCGTCTTCGAGCGACTGTTTAAACTCCAGTATGCTGTCATCGTAACGGCCTGATTTTAAATAGACCTGACCCAACTGTACATGCAGGCCGGGATAGTCGGTATTCAATGAAAGGGCAATTTCCAATTCACTGCGCGCCCTATCGATATCATTATTTTCAAGATAGGCTGATCCCAGGTAATAATGTCCGGCGGCATTCAGACTGTCTTTTTGTATAAATACCTTCAACTTTTCGGTATCACCGATATTCAGATACATATTGGCAATATTAATAAAATACCGGGTGTTTCCCGTCAAATCATATGCTCTGTGATAGTGAATAAAATATTTGTCGATATTTCCGGTCTCACGGTAATACGAAGCAAGCGCTTCATGGGCTATTCCTTTGGCGTCTTTTGGCCAGTGGGGTGTATCGGCCAATTGGGTGAAACGGTCTGTCGACGATGATACCGATGCGTTGACCAGTATCCACGGCACTGTATGAAGAAGCGACAGCACAACAAGGGGGAAACCGATTTTGAACAGACGTTTTGGGTTACTTTCCAGGATTATCGATCCCAATAATAAAGTAACGGGGAAAGCAGTCAGGGAAAAGATGTCCCAGTCACGCGCATATCCGAGTTTAGGATTGAAGACACTCATAAAAAATAGCGGCCCGAGTGAACACAGTAAAAGAAACAGCAAGGTTTGGTTTTGCCGTAAAAATTTTATTCGTGGAACTGCGATAATCAGTAAAATCCATGTTGGAAGAATCAAAGCTGTTTCATTCAGCATATCGACAATATGATAAACCGAAAAAATCCCGTAAAGGGATTCTGTTGAAAATAACGGCAGCATATTGCTTTCATGGAGATAGCTTTTCAGGAAAAGAAGAGGGGAATTTCCGCCGACCCGGAAAATGATCATGATGATACCGATACAAGATATAAAAATTCCTGACGGTTTCAGCCATCTTTTAATTAAAGAAATACCGGTGTTGTTCCCATGGATCTTTATCCAGTATGCATAGAGAGCACCGGGTATAAATAAAATCGAAACCGGATGGGTAATTACAGCGATTGATAAAAAAACCGCCGGTACCACCGATTCTTTTTCGCATTTTATCATCGAGAGGCTTGAAAACAGAAAGATCAGCAATAATAAATTAACTATCGTATAACTTTCTGCATATCCGAAAAATAACTGAACAGATCCGGCCGAGGCTATAATCAATCCGAGAAACCACCGGTAGGATTTATTATTATAGATTTTGACGAGGTAATATTTCACGGCAAACACTGCAAGAATACCCGCAGTTATGCTTGCTCCCTGTATTACCGTCGATCCGTGATTACCGAAAAAATATCGGACAATACTATGAATACCTGTGTGAAGGAGTGTATCGAGAGGCTCTTCGAAAGAAAATATAAGATAGTTTACTTCAACACTGCGGATTCTTAAAAGTCCGTCACCGAGGAAAAAAGTTCTCTGACGGAATAAATATAATATAATCGCCGCAGCAATCAGCCATATAATAATAGGAATGCTCCCGACAATACGTCCCAATCTTATTATCAAAGGCTTAAAAAAATTTTGAATAACGGGGAATAAACTGAATAAGCCTGTTAAGCCGAATGTAATTATCAGCGCATCAGGTAAATATCTCCAGCTATCGACACCCCACCATAGTGTAGATGATGTTTTTGCAGCAATAATATGCATCAGGAGATAACACATTCCCGCGACAGCAAAAACAATATATGAAGCTGTTGTATCGATTTCGGTTTTTTCCACTGCCATGTTATGATGAAATGTCGTTAAAAAGGTCTAAATAATCGACGAGAATTCTGGTTATCAGGAATTTTTTCCTTACCGTTTCTTTCCCTTTTTTCCCAAGTTCCTGTGAAAGACTGGGATTCTTTAATATTTCCAGAGTTCTGTCCACATATCCGTCGATATCATTCGGTTCCAGCAGATAACCGTTTTCTCCATCCTGTATCTGAAGGGTTATACCACCTACATTTGAAGCTATAACAGGCCGTTCTTTCCAAAGACCCTCGGTTACTGTTAGGCCAAAACCTTCACGCAGCGACTTTTGTATGATAACTGCCGATTTCCGCTGCAAAGCATTGACAAGAATACTGTTTTCCACAGTAAGCAAAATAATTTCTTTTTTATCAATCATTTTTTTTGCTTTACTCATAATTTTCTCAAAAATCCTGAGACCTTCCGGGTCGTCTGTGGCCATATTTCCACACAATACAAGCCTGCAATTCTCACACTTATCCTTAACCCGTCTGAAAACCTCAACAACACCTTCAGGATCTTTCCATTTGTCAAAACGGGATATCTGGGTTATGAGCGGTTTATCTGTCGGAACATCGTGTTTTTTAAGGTACTTATTAATTATTGTATCCGAAATTTGTTTGTTTTTATCGGTCAAAGGATCGATTGCCGGTGGAATGATTCTGTATTCCATAGGCAGATCTTTGCTTTCGTATTTTTCACTGGAAACAATTATCATATCGTACTTAATGATGAATCTTTTTAGGTAATTCCACAAATCTTTGTTCGGTGCCGATAAATCAATGTGGCATCTCCATATCCATGGCTGTCTTTTTGTGTATTGCTGAATAAGCGGTAATGGCTGGGGATCATGAATTACCACAATGTCATGGTCGTTAATATGGGTATATCGGGAAAACCTCCTGTTTACCTGCTCATACAGATTCTTTTTTTCCTGGGAAAAGTTTATCGCCTGCCCCTGGAGCGCATTATGAAACTTCTTGGTTACCCCGTAAAAATCGACATTTCCATGTACAGTTCTCCATCCCGCATCGATACCCACATCATTCATTAACGGTATCAGTGAAGACAGTATTTCGGCAACACCGCCGCCTATATATGTGGAATTTATATTGAGAACATGTTTCCCATAGAGTTTGCGCATTTTCTTATAGATCGATGTAATTACATTCTCGCCGACAATATCGCTGTAGTTGTCAATTTTAATCATTATTTCTCCAATAGCTGATTCATAAATGTTCTGAATTCCATTACCGATTCAACAATATAACGGGCTTTAGATGGAGGCATACCGACTTTGAAGGAACAAGCTTTCCCCGGAAGCACTGTAAAAATATCTTCATCTGTCCGGTCGTCTCCTGCCGCAAGAATAAAATCATAATGTCCTCTGGATATCCATTTTAAAGCAGCATTACCTTTATTGACTTCAGCGTTTTTTATTTCAATAACCTTATTTCCCTCCAATACGCTGATGCCCAGATTCGATGTGAAGTGTAAAATTGCTTCTTTTAATTCCCGTGCCCGGTTAGATGCCAATTCCGGATTTGATTTACGGAAATGCCATACAAGCGAATAATCTTTTTCTTCGATGAATGATCCCGGTGTTCTGTCCATGTATTTTTCTAGAATTGGCCGTATCTCATCTTTCCAGTAATTTACCAGCGGCCCGATAAGTTCCCATGCTCCACCTTTTTCTTTAACCCATACTCCATGTTCGGCAATGAGCCCGAGATTAAAGCTTTTAAACCAGGTTTCAAGGATATATTTGTCACGCCCACTAATTATAAGCACATCGTTCTTTGGATCGTCCGACAGTTTGATAAGTAACCTTAAAATCTTCCTGTCCGGTATGGCATCCTGTGGGTTTTTTTCAAAATCCCTCAGAGTTCCGTCATAATCCAGTAAAATAAGCCTTTTTTTACTTTTTATATAATCGCTGATAATTGACTTTCTTATCTTTGGAGTAATTTTTCTGGACAAAAGTATTTGTTCATCTTCTTTTATTTGTGCCAAATTTTTTATAAAATCATCAGCCCATTTTTCAACGTTGTATCGCCTGAGTCTGTCCTGCATCGTTTTGTTGCGTTTTTTTTGTTCAAATTCGGGCATTTTAAGCGCTTTGTATATTGATTCCGATACACTCTCAATATTGTTGGGATTTACTATGATTGATTCGCTCAGTTCTGCTGCTGCCCCGGCCATTTCGCTTAAAATCAGTACACCTTTCCCATCTGTTTTTGCTGCAATGTACTCTTTCGCGATAAGATTCATGCCATCCCTTACCGGAGTGACCAGAGCTACATCTGACAGGATATAAAGCGCTGTCAGGGCATGAAACGGTAAAGAACCATACAAATAAACCACAGGCATCCACCCGAGAGTCCCGTGTTTGCCGTTTAATCTGCCTACTGATTCATCGACATCTTTTTTCAGCTGCTTGTAATGTTCAACACGGGTTCTCGATGGAACTGCAACCAGAATCAATGTTACTTTTTCCTTATATTCCGTGTGTTTTTCAAGAAATAAGTCAAATGACCGCAATCTGTGCAGTATACCTTTTGTATAATCCAGCCGGTCGACCGATAGAATAATCTTTTTATGAATAATTTTTTTTCTTGTTTTGCGAATTTCTTTCTGAACCAGGGAATTTCCCCTTGCGCCTGCATAACGTTCATAATCGATACCCATAGGGAAAGCATCAACTTTAACATATCGATTTCCGACGAGCACCTGACCGAAAGAATGTTCATACCCTAATCTGTTCCGTAAGGAACTTAAAAAGTGACGTGCGTAATCATAAATATGAAAACCGATAAGATCTGCTCCGAGAAGGCCCTCGAGAATTTCACTTCTCCAAGGCAGCAAACGGAAAACTTCAAATGATGGGAATGGTATATGGAGAAAAAAGCCGATAGTCAAATCAGGAAATTTTTCCCGTAACATTCGGGGGAGAAGCATCAGATGATAATCATGAATCCAAACTGTGTCCCCGCTTTCCACTATTTCGCTCACGACGTTGAAAAATTGCTTGTTGACACGCCGGTATGCACTCCATGCGCTTTTCTCGAATACGGCATATTGGGTAAAGTAATGAAAAAGAGGCCAGATAGTTCTATTCGAAAATCCTGAATAATAATTATCTACGGCAGATTGTGAAAGAAAAACCGGACAATAACTTTTTTCTTTCAGTTCGGATATAATTTCATTTTTCTCGATGACACTGATTTTTTCTTTTGGTATTCCGGGCCAACCGACCCATAGACCCTTATATGTGTTTTCCAGTAAAGGCTGAACCCCGGTAGCAAGTCCTCCCGCGCTTGGATGGAAACGTAATTTCCCGTCTTTTTTTGTTACACTTACAGGAAGTCTGTTTGAGATTATAATCAATCTCTCCATTTTTGCTCACTTGTTTCGGAATGAAAAATACATTATATAGTGTATCACATTTTCATTGGAATGTCAAGTGATTGCATGATAAAACGAATTATTGTAATTTTGTAGTTATTAACTTTATGTCTGCCGTTTTATCCCAAAAATTGTTCGTTTTATCTTGTTCGAATCATATGAAAAAGTTACATTAAGACAAATATGCGACAGATAAATACGGTGGAACTTTCTTTTACAATGAAAGTTTACATCTTACTATTGTTGTTGAAAAAAGTATTGGAGAATGAACATGAACAGGGATGATCTTTTATACGGCACATGTTTAGCTCTCACTGTGTTTGGCGCGGCCGAAATTATTTTAAGGTTTAAAGATCGCTCGGACAATAGAATTCGTTTTATGCATGAAAAACGTACCGTGGTGCGGTCATGGGAACGCTTTGATCCCCTTACCGGATGGGAATTGGTGCCGGGATATGCTGCGGATGATATACGAATAAACCGGCATGGATTTCGCGGGCCGGAGTTAATGAGGGGAGAAAAGCTCAGAATCATGTGCCTCGGAGACTCGAATACCTTTGGGCCTTTGGAGGAAAAATATACTTACCCGACCGTTTTACAGGAGAAGCTTGTCAAACACCGTATGAGTCGTCCTGTCGAGGTTATTAATGCAGGAGTAACCGGGCATTCGACAAATAACATGCTATATCGTCTGAAACGGCTGATGAGTTTCAAACCCGAAATAATTATTATAAGCGCAGGATGGAACGACATATATAGTGAAGCTATCGATAAGTATACCGACAACCGTAATCCCTACAGTTCATACTGGCATTTTCTGTCTCAGAAAAATATACACTGCCATGTTATTTCAAAAATACGTGAAGCAGCAGGTATTACCGATAGAAAGCCGCTTCCGTTGTCTTACTCGGTAGATGAGTTTGTCCCGTTCAATTTCGAATATAATCTGAAAAAAATTCTGACAAAAATAAAAAAAGCTTCGATACAACCGGCGCTGTTAACTCTTCCGAAACTTATTCCGAATGCTTTGTCACGGCTGACAGTGGAAATAAAAAAGAAGGCCCTGCTTCCCGATTTTTTAAAGGATGATGACTATAAAGGATTCATTAAATTGTATAAATCCTATGACTCTGTGTTACGTCAGGTTGCGAACGAGCTTGAAATCCCGCTTATTGATGTTGTGGCACATTTTAACAAATTGAAGGATTCACGTATTTCATATTTTGAAGATAATCGTCATCTCACCCCAAAAGGAAGCAAAGCGCTTGGCGAATTCGTTGCGGAATCGCTGATCGACAAAGGAATTATCCAATGAATAAAGCTCTTATCATATTTATACTGGCAATTGTTTCAACATTTACTCAATATTGTTTTAAAGTTTATGGCGGAGAGGTCACCATTGTATACTCTGCAAATACTTCAGGAAAACTACGGGAATGCTCATGTCCCGGTGACCCATACGGCGGCCTTGGGGAACGCGTTACCTTCATAAAAATGCTCCGACAGAATGAAGATCCGTTTCTTCTTGTCGACGCCGGAAATATCGTAGGAATTACCGGAAAGTACGAACTTAAATGTTCGGCAGCTATGCGTATTATGAATTTAATGAATTATGATGTCGCCGCACCGGGCCGTCTCGAGATGTATAACGGTATCGATAATGTGCTGAAAATGGGTGAGGTAGCGAAATTCCCGATAATTTCCACATCATTCGTCCGAAAAAAAAGTGCCGAGTTGATATTTAAACCCTATGTGATACTCACCAGCAATGACCAGAAAGTAGGTGTTGTTACCGTCAGTGATTCCACCTGTTTTCTTACGACAGCTCAAAAACAGCCTGAATTCGACCTTCTGCCGCTGGAAAGCTCACTTAAACCGACACTGGATGTTTTATCCAAAGAGGCGGATTTTATTGTCGTACTATCACATATGACATCGGAAGGAAACAAACGCCTGTTGGAGCAGTATCCCCAAATTGACCTCGTAGTTCAGGGTTATGGAAACGAATGTTTCAAAACACCCGTCCAGACTCCCAACGGAATTCTGGTGGCTCCGGGTCAGCGAGGATGGTTCGTTGGATTAATTACCCTGATGAAAACTAACAGGAATTCCAAACCGGTAATCAAAAAAACATCAGTGATTCCGGTCATTGATGTCCCCATGGATGAAGACGCCCGAAAAATCATCTGGGACAACTATAATGATTTGAAGTGATTTAATTTAAAGTCCAAAGATAGTAGAGCATTACATAGTGCCTGAGTTACAAAGTTCCGGTAATGAAGTTACCCCGGTTTAACGATTGTAATCATTGTTTTTTTTCATTAAATCTGACTTTGTTCTTTCAATAGATTTTCTTCCAATTTTCTGTTGGTTTACTTCTTTCCCCTTTGTATTATAGGACAATATTAATAGACTGATTTGAGTTAATTTGCATATACCTGGCTTCAATAATGCAATCATACGCACATCTTTTAGTTTTAGTAATCCTGATAAATCTATTCAGGCGCTTTAAGAGTAGGGTTCTTTACGAAACGTCACTGAAGGAAAATTGTCGTTTTTCCTCCATTCTTTATCATACGGTCGATTGACAGTAAATTGTGTATCAGATACCGGGGATAATGGTAATTACCTTTTCGTTTTGAGCTGTATATTTTCCTTTTTTTGTCGATACCGTAACGGTCGACTGCCTGACGCCATACACCATAATCGGTGTCGAAGGCTTGTAGCGCATATTTTCTGACCCGCTCATACCACTCTTTTGCCCATATTTCACCGGTATATTCATAAATGTGAAAAAGACCTATGAGAAGTTCAGTGTGACTCCACATCGACTTTGTCTCATATAGTTTCTCACGGGTTCTGTCCGGCCCGTCGAATACCCAGTAATGGAGGTCGCCAAATCCCTCGAATCCATAGTCCCAACCGAGTTCAAGATAACGGCGGAACCTGTTCGCAGCTTCAATAAATAATCCGGTATCTTTTGTACGGATTGCCTCGAATAAAATCATCCACAGCGTTTCCACTGAATGTCCGGGTGACATATAGTCCTCATACCCCTCAATTCGTGAATAATCATGATGCAGGTTTTCATTGGCGATGCATAATTCCGGGTTGTAGTACGTATTCATCACAAGATCTACATGTTCCGCAACAAGGTTATCGAGCCGCTCATCGCTGTGGTGGTTAAGGAGTCCGGTCAGAAAGCCGATGATTGCCATTGAGTGCGCCTGAACACGGAATCCTGTAAAGGATATGTCCTCCGGATAACCACCGTAATTCCATGCACCGCTGTACCCGGGATCATCATATGCATCAAGTGCGGCATCTAACGTTTCATACATCATTGCAAGATCATCTTCATGATGTGCAGCTCGGAATAATTCGCCAAGAGCCTCGGCGACATAAATCGATCCGTAAAACCATTCACCTGTCGTATCATCGTACTCGTCTCCCAAAACCATGCCGGAAGAAGATACCCGTTGATACCACAGACCGCTGTCAGCTTTCATATATCGCACCATAAAATCCCGGGTTTTCTGTGCAATTCCGAGAAAACGGGGATTCTGCCCGAATTCATTGTAGAGCAGTGAATAGATATATATTGCCCGTGCCTGAAACCAGAGAGGTTTCTCATCGACGTATACGGTGCCGTCATCATTGAGATAACACATAAATCCACCCCGCTGTTCATCATAACCACCCCTGTCCCAGAACGGCAGGTATAGGTCGAAAAGGCGGTGACGGTAGTTTTCTTTGAGTTCCCGAAGTGTTTTTTGAGCGATTGTATCGACAGGTAAGGGTTCATCCGGAAGTGTTACAGTATGGTGAGACTGTAATGGTGATTTAACCGTTATATATTTTCTCATTATTTGGTTCTCCGAATACTATTGATAAAATTGAAATTGCACCGATTATATAATGTAATAGCCGATCCGGAAATAAAACAATTTCTTACGTTTAAAATGAACTATTTAAATGTTTTGAGTAAAAAGCGGTTGTTTATTCCATCAGCATCTTGACAAACTGAGCAAGCCCCAGCACGGACTGATATGACATGACAAACGAAAATATAAGTGCGGCTATACACCCTGTATTGAGCCAAAAACCTGCTCTGTATGTCCCCATAATGTCTTTCCTGTTAATTAAGTATATAATTGACAAAATTACAATGGGAAGCACAAACACCTGAAAACTTTGACTGATGATCATAGCAAGTACCGGCCGGGCATGAAAAAGTGGTACTGTTAAGCCAAACAGAAGCGGCAGGGCACAGAGAATTCGAAACGATGGCGACTTCATATTGAGATGAACGCCGCGATAATCTGCAATCAGCATGGGTGCAAGGAGTGTAACAGGTATTATCGATGAAATGCCTGCTGCAACGGTACCGGTGATAAAAATCATTGTGGCAAATCTGCCCGCAAGCGGTTCGAGAAGCACCACCATGGTGATTGGATCCTCAACCGGTTTCTTTGCCAGAAATAATGTTCCGGCAGCACAAACCATCACCGCCATGCTGATGATAAACATGTTGAAGGATGCAAAAAAAGTATCGATGGTCTGAAGTTTGAGGTGTTCGATACCCCAGTTCTTTTCCCGGACTAATATGCTCCTGACAACAAACACCGATGCACCGATTGTTGAACCAACTATTGCAGCAATGATCATATTTGCGTTCGCTTCGTTCGGTATCCGCGGAATGGAACCTCTGATAATATCAACCGGAGAGGGTATAACGATGAACATGGTCATCAAGAAGCTCACTGCTATCAATCCCACAAAGATAACGAGCACTTTTTCAAAAAACGTATATTTCCCAACCCAGACCAAAAGATAGAGTCCGATTATTACCACCACAGCGATTAAGATGGGATTCCAGCCGTTCGAAGAGATAAACATTTTCGACCATTCGCTGATAAGATCGGAAACAATCCCCATGATTCCGATGAGCGACATAATTTCTACAAATACCGAACCGATGAGTGTGGCAAGAGCTATAGGTTTACCCATGAAAGGGAATTGTTTGAAACTCCAGATAGCAGTTTTCCCCGTGACAGCGGTATACCGTCCGAATGCCTCCATTAAAATGAAGCTGAACAGGCAGGAGAGGAACAATGCCCAGAGCAACGACATACCGTACCGTGAACCGGCGGATGCCATTGATACAACGCTTCCGGTACCGATACAGTAACCGATGAGATAAAATCCGGGGCCTACCAACAGAACAAGTCGCCAAAAACGTGAAACGAGAGAATTGCTGTCTGCCATTCGCAATTTACCACTAATGAAATTATAGGGAAGTTAATTATGTTTATTTAAATACTCGCACCAACTTTTTTAACTGCAGTGACAGACTCGTGTGTCTGTCCTATTGAAACCAATTCGCTTAACCAAAAATTATTGTGCCCTGAATATAGGTAATATCTCTGTGCTTTGATTAATTATCCCTATCTTCAGCATATTATTATTCTCAAGACGTAGTTTGATATATATAGGCAAATCCACCGGACTCAGATGAAAAAATCCAAGGCTTTCAGTGGTGGCTTTATCCATCATAACAGTTGCCTTGAATTTGTTTTTGATAAGGTTGTAATACATACATTCGGTTGCACCCAATGGATCCTGTACATCCTTTTTCTCGATCATATACTGTATAACATCATTGTCATACAGCGCCAGACGCAACATTTCATCACCGTGGGTTGGAGCAATACCCTCGTGACATGGTGATAGCAGGATAATTTCGCCACCCGGTTTTGTGACACATTCAGCCGAAAACAGCCCTTTGCTGCTCTGTGTCAGGTCAAAATCCACCGGCCAGGTACTGCTCAGCGTGATATCTGCCTTTTCCGCAAACGGCGCACCGTACATATTTAACCCCTGTTGCACCGCTGCACGGTGGGCTTTCACACAATGCCCGGCGAATGACCTGATCACCTGTCCCTGAGCATTATGCAGCACATTGACGATGAAATGCAATCCAACCTCGCGGGCGAAATCCTCCATTTCATCTCTGACCGGAGAGGTAATCTGCCCAAGCGCCTGTTCCGATACACCGAGCATGTGCATTGCATACGTGGTATCCCCGCCTGCGACGCCGGGCAGCAGAATTTTCGCACCGCCGCTCCAACCTGTCGGGTAATGCGGTATCACACTGCCGATACCGATGCGAATATCCGCCTCCAAACACTCCTTATTGACAAATATCCTCGTACCGCGCCGTGTGACACCATGATCGACCAAATTCGCTGCATCGAGGCAGTCATGGTGCCTGATCTCGATGTCTGACACAACCTCGCTGCCGTATTTTGCCACGATTTCTTCCTGTGTCATGGGACGGTGTGTGCCGTACGCGATAATGATCCTTATCTGCTCTCTTTTCACTCCGGCGGCGTATAGTTCTTCGAGGACAACGGGAACGATCTTGTCCTGCGGAGTCAGCCGTGTGCGATCATCCCCTAATATCACAACAGAGGCATTTGCAGGAACCATATCACGGAGTCGCTCACACCCTACAGGATGCTCAATAGACTGTCGTATTTCAGCCTTCTCATCGGTCGCAGGCGGTGATTCGGCGGTATGCAGATTGAATGCCAGGTTTTCCTGCGGAATATCAAGTTCAATGATGTCTGAACCAAAATGGACCGGGATCATAGAGGTACTTTCCGGTGGGTGAGTATAAGTTATTGGTTTAATATATAATAGTATTAATTTGGGTGAGTTCAAAATGTTTTTGGGGAAGTATTGGAAAAGATTGTAAAACTATTTTATATGTAAACGTAATATAATTTATTTGACTTTTTTAAAAGTATAGATTAATATACTTATTATTAGTATTAGTGATTATAGGGACGTTTATATGTTGACTGTAAATGGTATCAAAATAAATGATAACTATCCAACACCACCGTTATATCGTTTTTTCAAATTTGATCAATATGCTGAAGATTTTATTAATGGCCATATTCGGTTAGGATGGTTAAAAAAATACAGAGATATCGAGGATAATAGGCAAGATAAAACTGAAGGTGAATCAAAACATACTTTTGATGATCCAGATCAACTAACAATCACTATTGATCAAAATACAGGGAAGGAAATATCTCGAAAAAGAGGACGTGGGATCACAGAAATAACTTCAAATACTTCTAATCAATTTTATATTTTATGTACCAGTGAATTAAACAAAAACAACACAAGTACCTTATTAAGAGAGAGATTCAAAGGCGAAAAAATAAAACAATTACCACGATATGCAGAAATTTACGATATTGAGTTGTTTACCAAAAAAATAGCCGAAGCGCTTGGCAATTCGAAATATGCTAAATTCATTAATAATATATCATGGTTTCAATGCGAATATACAAAAGGTAAAAAACGCCTCAAAAGAGATCCTGATCTCTTTTTAGACATGTATCAAAAACCAGAAAATGATTTTATAATCGAGCAGGAATGGCGTTTGGCAGCATTAATTAATGATAGTAATTCTTTCGGATTGACACCTGAAGAAACACAAAATACTATGTATATTCAGGGAGAAGCTCGTAAAGAGAGAATTGCTCAAGACCATCACATAACATTAAAAGATTTGATGTTAACTCTTAAAAATTATCCTGATCATTATGAAATATACGAAGAAGAAACATATTTATGGATAGATACCATAATTGTTAATCATCCTTGTGGATTCTCTGACTGTGTCAGGTTGCTGGATAAATAAAGAAGGTCAAAAAAATTAAAGATTGTCTGAACCTTGATTCGCATGATTAAAGGATTATCGTGATATGTTTTCTCAAAGAATATAGCTACGATGTGACAATTACTTTTTTTAAATCAAGTAATCAGGCAAATCAAGAAAATCATGGTTCAGACAAACAATACTTCAGGGCAGACACACGGGTCTGCCCCTACAAATATCTTGTATCTTATATCTTGTATGATTTTTCATTATTCCTCCGTATTTCTAAAAAAATGGGGGATAACCAATTATATGAATTTCTTGAAGTTATTGTCCAATAATAATATATTATAAAAAAAAGTTCCTTTATTTTAATACTATTCAGGATATTTAAACATGCCACAAAATGTTCTTACGGGTTACATCGAAAGCGCTTTGTCCCTGGCAGAATATGACAAACTGGAATATGGCACTTTTTCCGGTCGAATTCCAGTGTGCAAGGGAGTCATTGCTTTCGGCACAACACTGCGGGAATGTGAAGAAGAATTGCGCTCCACTCTTGGGGATTGGGTTCTGGTGGTTTAAAAATGAACCATACCATTCCTGTTATAGCCGGATATGATTTGACTTGATTTTACTTTTACATGATTCCCATGACCTATCTTCCTTGAAAAGACTGCTAAAATGCGGCAAGTCCTATTACTTTCCCTCACTTTTTAATCCCGACGACCCCGGTTAATCCAGTTATCCCTATTAATCTTGGCAATCTTATATAAATCCCGGCAATCCCGGTCCGCTTTGTAACACTTTTCCCTCCACTTTCCTATTGGTTTACCTCTCCCCTCATAGTATTATAACTCAATACTCACTCGCACACACTATAGGCTTTTCGGAGGATACCCATGTCACGGCTTTTCGGAAAAATAAAAGTATTGACCGACACTGAAATGCAGCTTGTGCATAACACAGCGCTCGACATACTGGAACAGATCGGGATGAAAATCTATCACAGCGAGGCACGTAAAATACTGCGGGAGTATGGCTGCCAGGTCAACGAAAAAAGCCTCATGGTGAAGTTTCCATATGATCTGGTGGAAAATTCGGTGAAGAAGATGCGCAAGGATTTTGTCCGTCCCGAACGGGCAGGTCTGAAACAGGCTATAAGGTACGGCGAGGTGAGTTACTACAAGCGTAATGAGGATCTGCACCAAAATTTCACCTGTAATTCGGGAGGATTCTGCACATTCACTCTCGATCTCGAGGGGAGACGGCGCAAAGCGACAATGGATGATCTTCACAACGGGCTGAAACTGGTCAATGTACTGGATGATATCACCTATTCGGGATTGCCGG
>JAFGMP010000219.1 GCA_016927495.1 Candidatus Latescibacterota bacterium
ATCGCCATGAACGATGGCCTTCGTTTCGCTATCCGCGAGGGTGGACGGACTATTGGCGCCGGTGTTGTTTCTGAAATTATTGAATAGGGATAAAGATGCCGAGAGAATTGATTTATCTGGTATGTCAGGAATGCAAACGTCGGAATTATACGGCGGATAAGAATAAACGTAAGCATCCTAACAGGGTTGAGTATAAAAAGTACTGTAAATTTGACAAAAAACATACTCTGCACAAAGAAGGCCGTTAAGATTTTATAATATATCTGAGGCCGGAAAAGGCGCTTACTGTTATCCTTTTAAGTACAGGCCAGTAGTTCAATTGGTAGAGCACCGGTCTCCAAAACCGGTTGTTGGGGGTTCGAGCCCCTCCTGGCCTGCCACTTTCAAGCCCTTTTTTAACCGGGTTGTTTTTTTGTTGTATGAGTATATGGTATTTTATTGAATGAGCTATACCAAGTGAATGGGCGGTTGTTATGGCAAAATTTATTGATGATTCCAAAAAGTTTATTAGAGAAGTTAGAGCCGAAATGTCAAAGGTGACCTGGCCGTCATGGCTTGAGTTGAAAGGGTCAACGATACTTGTTATCATCGTATCCGTTTTTTTTGCTGTTTATATCGGCGCAGTGGATGTGCTTCTCTCTTTGATCCGTAATCTATGGGTATAATTCGGTATAACCAGAAAGGTTAAATGAATATTTCTGTTATGGAATGGTATGTAGTTCACACATTATCCGGTCATGAGAATAAAGTAAAGCTGTTTATTGAAACGCAGAAATCTTTAGCTGGCATGGATGATTATATCGGAGATGTTGTGGTACCCACCGAGGATACCATCGAGATGAAGGACGGAAAGAAACGTACTTCCAAACGTAAGTTTTTGCCGTCATATGTGCTCATTCAAATGGATCTTAATAGTGACAGTCAATTTTATGTCAATAATGTACCTGGTGTGACCAGTTTTGTGGGCCCCGGAAGAAAACCTGAACGTCTGAAAAAATACGAAGTAGATAGAATTCTTGGTCAGATCGATGCCGGGAAAAGCCGTGAAGTTCCGACGATGAAGTTCAATGCGGGTGATAAGGTAAAAGTTATCGACGGTCCTTTCAGCGATTTTACCGGGACTATAGAAGAGACGATTCCGCTGAAAAGCAAGGTCAAGGTAACGGTCTCGATTTTTGGCCGTCCGACTCCTGTTGAACTCGATGTTCTGCAGATTGAGTTTTTGAAATAAAAAAGTATTTCGTCGTACGGTATATAAAAATCGGATAGGTTAGAAATAATTGTTGACGTAAAGCGTCTGTCGGTTTGTAAAAAATATAAAAAATCATAAATTGAAACTTTAAATACATAAGGGAGTTGCGTAAGTGGCGAAAAAAGAGATAGCATCCATTAAGCTTCAGCTTCCTGCCGGACAGGCGAATCCATCCCCTCCGGTTGGACCTGCACTTGGAGCGCATGGTGTGAATATTATGGAGTTTTGTAAGGCATACAATGCTAAAACTCAACAGCAGATAGGAACCATAATTCCCGTTATCATTACAGTTTATTCCGATCGTTCTTTTACATTTATTACAAAGACTCCGCCTGCATCAACTCTGATTGTAAAGGCTGCCAAGGTCCCGAAAGGTTCGAGTATGCCGAACCGTGATAAAGTCGGCAAGGTAACGATGGCCCAGGTGAAGGAAATAGCTGAGCTGAAAATGAAGGATTTGAATGCCAGTTCTGTTGAAAGCGCCATGGAGATGATTAAAGGGACTGCACGGAGCATGGGTATTCTTGTAGAATAGATAAATAGAGAAATTAAAAAACTTTGAACGATAATATAGGAGCTAAGATATGAAACGGGGGAAAAAGTACAGGGAGGCGATTGCACAGGTCGACCGTACTAAGTATTACCTCCTTGAAGACGGTATTGCACTTATGCACAATCTTCCTTCTGCGAAATTCGATGAATCGATCGAATGTGCGGTAAGGTTGGGAGTTGATCCCCGGCATGCCGATCAGATGGTGAGAAGTACTGTAATTCTGCCTCATGGTACTGGCCGTACTATAAGGATTCTTGTTTTTGCGAAGGGTGAAAATGCAACAGCGGCGAAGGAAGCCGGCGCCGATTATGTCGGTGCAGAAGAACTTGCCGAAAAAATTCAGGCTGGTTGGTTTGATTTCGATGTGGCAATAGCCACTCCGGATATGATGAAAATTGTCGGTCGTCTCGGAAAAGTTCTTGGCCCGAGGGGAATCATGCCAAGTCCGAAATCCGGCACGGTTACGTTTGAAGTTGCTCAAGCTGTCAAAGATGCGAAGTCCGGTAAAATTGAATTCAGGGTTGACAAAGCAGGAAACGTACAAGTTCCGGTGGGTAAGAAATCATTCGATGTTATACGCCTGCAGGAGAATGTTATCGCTCTTATGGATGCGGTTGTCAGGGCTAAACCCTCTACGGCAAAAGGTACATACATCCAGAGTGTTACTATTTCATCGACAATGGGCCCGGGAATTAAACTTGATAGAACGGCGCTGCTTCAAACGTTGTCCGGATAATGTTTGATTATGCGATTATGGGTTTGATGTTATATGGTTAATCTTTAATCGTATATTTTTGATAAACTTTGGGGGCATTTAATGAATAAAAAACAAAAAGAACAGATAGTGGAGGAGTTTGTCGCAATTTTTGGCAAATCCGGTGTCTATCTGATGGACTTCAAAGGCTTGAATGTGGCTGAAATAACCGAGCTCAGAAGCTCGCTGCGTGCGGCTAATGTATCTATGAAGGTTGTAAAAAATACACTCGCCAAACGTGCCCTGGAAAGTGTCGGTATAGAAGGTCTTTCCGGTTATTTTGTCGGCCCGACGGGAGTTGTCTGGGCTAAATCCGATGAAGATGCCGTAACACCCGCCCGTATCCTTTTGGATTTTCTGAGTAAACATGATAAGGGTACCATCAAAGCCGGATTGATTGAAGGCACGGTTTTTGCCGATGATGGAGTTGTTACGATATCGAAGTTGCCGACAAAACATGAGCTTTATGCAAAAGTTGCTTCTGCACTCAATGCACCAATGGTAAAACTTGCACAAACACTGAATGCGCTGCCTGTAAAGTTTGTCAGAACAGTCGATGCGCTTCGTGAACGAAAATCAAATGAAACTAATTAACATAGACGAGAGTTGAAGATAAAATTCCATCAGTATATTCTACTGAAATACGAGATCTAAAAAAACAAAAATAAAAAGCTGAAAGCCTTCTATCAAAGGCTGGAAGAACAAACGGAGGATACAATGGCAGAAGACAAAATCAAAAAGCTTGTTGAGTCAATCGGTAAATTGACGGTAATTGAATTATCTGAACTGGTAAAGGCTATCGAAGAAGAGTTCGGTGTTGAAGCTGCAGCTCCTGTCATGATGGCCGGCGCCGTTGCTGGTGGCGTTGGAGATGCCGGCGCTGCAGCAGTTGAAGAGCAGACAGAGTTCGATGTTATGCTTACAGCAATCGGTGAGAAGAAAATTCAGGTTATCAAAGTTGTACGTGAACTTACCGGTCTTGGACTTAAAGAAGCTAAAGATCTGGTAGAGGCAACTCCCGGTAAGGTAATGGAAGGGGTTCAAAAAGAAGCTGCTGAATCCGCAAAAGGTAAACTTGAAGAGCAGGGAGCAACGGTAGAAATCAAATAATAATTTACTGTTCTAATTTATTATTTAACAGTTACTTCGAATAAAAAAAATGTGAAATCCGGAATGTTTTTTAGAAAGAAAAACGTACCCGGATTTCCGTGTTTTGAAGTATTTAATGCGATTTGCGTAATTAATAAAGATACGTAAATCATAAATCATTAATCCATATTTGCTTGGGCGGGAGCGTGATAAACGTGACAAATGGCAAAAAAAGAATCGAGAGACACTCGTTTGAAAAGATAAAAACTGTCGTTGAAATGCCGTATCTGCTCGATCTCCAGGTATCATCGTTTAATAATTTTCTGCAGCCAGATGTTGCGCCTTCAAAACGGCTCAACCAGGGACTTCAGGCGGTTTTTAATTCTATTTTTCCGATCAGCGATGTTCATAACACGATGACGCTTGAATTTGTTGATTATTCTATCGGCGTACCTAAGTATTCGATTGAAGAATGCGTGGAACGCGATATGACTTTTGCCGCACCTTTGAAGGCCACTCTTAGACTGATCAGTTCAGAAAAAAAAGGGAGTGAACATGTTGTGAAAGATGTTGTTTCACAGCAGGTGTTTTTGGGTGAATTGCCGTTGATGACCAAATCGGGCACATTTATTATTAACGGAGCCGAGCGTGTTATTGTAAGTCAGCTTCACAGATCGCCGGGTGTATTTTTCGGCGAAGAAACACATCCTAACGGTAAGCTGCTGTTCAGCGCCCGGATTATCCCGTATCGTGGTAGCTGGGTCGAATTTTCCATGGACATTAACGATATCATGTATGCTCATATTGACCGTAAACGTAAATTTCCTGCGACCATGCTGCTCAGGGCATTCGGTTACTCGGATAATGCAAGCATCTATCGTCTATTCTACGACACCGTAAAGAAACCTATCGGGACTGTTGAGCCGGACATGATATGTATGGAGCAGATTGTCGATAAAGGAACAGGTGAAATTGTTATCGATGCAAGCGATCTTGTCACCGAAGATATAATAGAAAAACTGAAATCCATGAAAATTCTTGAGCTTGAGGTTATGGATTATGACCGTTTAAAAGACTCAGGTGTTCTGGAAAATACCATTAAACGTGACTCGTCGACAAATGAAGAGGAAGCGCTCCACAAGATCTATACATTATTGCGTCCTGGTGATCCCCCAAACATTGATACCGCCAGAAATCTTATCGAGCGTATGTTTTTCAATCCAAAACGCTATAATCTCGGTGATGTGGGACGTTATCGTATGGGGCACAGGTTAGGGACATGGGGTGATAAGGAAGAGCCCACTGTATTGACCCGTGATGATTTTATAGCAATCATTAAATATATTTTGGGACTTTGTTTTGAGGCTGAAGGCCATTATACCGATGATATTGACCATCTGGGTAACAGGCGTGTCCGTTCGGTCGGTGAACTGCTCAGTAATCAATTCAATGTCGGATTATCGAGACTTGCAAGAACGATAAAAGAACGGATGAGTCTCCAGAGTGAAGAGAAAAAACTGACACCGCATGACCTGGTAAATGCCAGAACGGTTTCCACTGTTATTGCTTCATTTTTCGGTTCAAGCCAGTTGAGCCAGTTTATGGATCAGATTAATCCGCTTGCCGAATTGACGCATAAAAGAAGGTTATCTGCTTTAGGCCCCGGTGGTCTTACACGTGAAAGAGCCGGATTCGAAGTTCGGGACGTGCATCACACTCATTATGGGCGTGTATGTCCTATCGAAACACCCGAAGGCCCGAATATCGGTCTGATATCATATCTCGCCACTCATGCACGTGTCAATGAATTCGGTTTTCTTGAAACCCCGTATCGTAAAGTAAAAAATGGTAAGGTTACCAATTTGATCGAGTATCTGAGCGCGGATGTCGAAGACCGGTATACAATCGCTCAGGCAAACGCACCGCTTAATCCGAACGGTACATTTGTACGGAATTATGTAAAAGCACGTAAGCGTGATGATTATCCTCTCGCTACACCCGATGAACTCGATTATATAGATGTATCTCCCAAACAGCTTGTGGGGGCGGCAGCATCATTGATACCGTTTCTTGAACATGACGATGCCAACAGAGCGCTTATGGGTTCAAACATGCAGCGCCAGGGTGTGCCTCTTCTCAAACCCGATGCCCCACGTGTCGGTACCGGTATGGAAAGCAAGATTGCGAGGGATTCCGGCGCTATGCTTATCAGCGATGTAGCCGGTACGGTTACTGCCGTGTCCGCCGAACGGATTATTATCAGGAAAGATGAAGACGATAACAATGTCGAATCGGTGTTTGACACACAGGATGTCGACCGTGTTTACAAATTGATAAAATTTAAGCGATCCAATCAGGATACCTGCATCAACCAGCGCGCTCTGGTCAGGCCGGGCGACCGTGTGGAGGTGGGTACTATTCTTGCCGATGGTCATGCCACCGACAGAGGTGATCTCGCACTCGGTGCAAATGTAGTCGTCGCATTCGTACCGTGGTATGGATACAACTTTGAAGATGCTATCGTCTTAAGTGAAAAGCTTGAAAAGACTGATACATTTACTTCGATACATATTGAAGAGTTCGAGCTTCAGGTCCGCGATACAAAGCGCGGTACGGAAGAGCTTACCAAAGAACTGCCGAATGTGTCCGAAGACGCTGTTAAAAATCTTGATGAATACGGTATTATCAGAATCGGCGCCGATGTAAAAGCAGGCGATATTCTCGTCGGTAAAGTGACGCCGAAAGGTGAAACGGAACTTTCTCCGGAAGAACGGCTCCTTAAAGCAATTTTCGGCGAGAAAGCAGGTGATGTCCGTGATGCATCGCTTAAGGTGCCGCCCGGAATTGACGGCGTTGTTATCGATACCCGTTTGTTTTCACGTAAGGAGCGTGATGAAAAAACAAGACGCCGGGATAAGGATCTGATCGATTTGATCAAGAAAGAATACCGGGTAAAAATTGCCAACCTAAAAGATCTCCGTGCACAGGAATTGTCAAAGATTCTCTATTCAAGTAAAGCCGGTTCGAATGTTATCGATATCGACACCGGTGAGATTATAGTTGAGGCCGGAAAAACATACACCAAAAAGGTGCTTTCTATCTTCGACTTTGATAAAACAATGCCTGAATCCGCATGGTCAACTGATGAGGATGTGGCTCTTCTCGCCGAGAAAAATCTCGCTGCGGCAAACAACGAATTGAGAGTTCTGGAAGAAAAAATGGACAGGGAAATCGAAAAAGTCCAGCGCGGTGATGAACTCTCTCCGGGTATTGCCCAGCTTGTCAAAGTACGGATTGCCCGTAAACGTAAAATTCAGGTCGGCGATAAAATGGCCGGCCGGCACGGCAACAAGGGCGTGGTTGCTACTATCGTTCCCGAGGAAGATATGCCGTACCTCGAGGATGGTACTCCGGTTGATATCGTCCTGAATCCGCTTGGTGTCCCCTCTCGTATGAATCTCGGACAGATTCTGGAAACCCACCTCGGCTGGGCAGGCAGTAAACTCGATCAGTATTACGAAACCTCGGTGTTCGATGGCGCAACATGGGAGGAAATTTGTGACGAGCTTGAAAAAGCCGGACTTCCCAAAAGCGGTAAAACACGGGTTTATAACGGCCGTACCGGTGAACCGTTCGACCAAAAGGTCACCGTGGGCGTCATCTATATACTGAAACTGCTGCATCTTGTAGCCGATAAAATTCATGCACGGAGTATCGGGCCGTACTCGCTCGTTACCCAGCAGCCGCTCGGCGGTAAAGCTCAGTTCGGCGGCCAGCGTTTCGGCGAAATGGAGGTCTGGGCCCTCGAAGCTTACGGCGCAGCTCATATCCTTCAGGAAATGATCACCGTCAAAAGCGATGACGTCATCGGTAGAAGCCGTATCTACGAGTCCATCGTCAAAGGTGAAAATCCGCCCGAACCGGGTATCCCCGAGTCCTTTAACGTCCTCGTCAAAGAACTCCAGAGCCTCGGTCTCGATGTCCAGCTCTTAAAGGACGGCGAAGTTTTGGCTTAAAAAATGATGTATGTTTAAATTATGTACGGAAAATAGGCTCTCAGCCATAAATATTTGCCGGTAATCTTTCACTGATTATCGGCGCCCAAATTTAAAAGGAGTGGTATTCGTGAACAGCCCAAAAACAGCAGCGGTAGGGAAGAACACGGATTTTAACGCGATCCGTATCCAGCTTGCGTCGCCCGAAAGGATACGCGGCTGGTCGTTTGGCGAGGTTACGAAACCTGAAACCATTAATTACAGATCATTTAAACCGGAACGGGACGGTCTTTTTTGCGAAAGAATCTTCGGGCCGGTAAAAGACTGGGAATGTCAGTGCGGTAAATATAAACGTATACGATACAGAGGTGTGGTGTGTGACCGGTGCGGCGTCGAGGTAACTCAGGCTAAGGTTCGGCGCGACCGTATGGGCCATATCGAGCTTGCGGTGCCCGTCGTGCATATCTGGTTTCTGAAAAGCCTGCCCTCGCGGATTTCGTACCTTCTCGATGTCAGTGTACGGAACATCGAGCGGGTAATCTATTATGAGGCGTACATTATTATTGATCCCGGCGATACCGGAAGGAGTGTGTGTGACATACTTACCGAGGAAGAATATCTTGAGCTTGAGGATCAGGGTCTTGAATTCAGAGCCGGTATGGGCGCAAATGCGGTGAAGGAACTTTTGGGTTCGCTCGATATCGGAGAACTTTCGGCCAGCCTGCGTGCGCAGGTAAAAATCGAGACTTCGATACAGCTCAAACAGGAAGCGCTCAAAAGGCTTAAGGTTGTCGAGGCGTTCCGTCAGTCGAGCAACAAACCCGCATGGATGATTCTTGATGTGGTACCGGTGATTCCGCCCGATCTTCGCCCGCTTGTTCCGCTCGAGGGCGGCAGATTCGCAACATCGGACCTCAATGATCTGTACCGCCGTGTGATTAACCGTAACAATCGCCTGAGAAAGCTTATTGAGATAAAAGCGCCCGATGTTATTCTGAGAAACGAAAAACGTATGCTTCAGGAGGCTGTTGATGCGCTGTTCGATAACGGACGGCGTACACGGGCGGTTCGCGGCGACGGCAACCGGGCTCTGAAGAGTCTGTCGGACCTGCTCAAGGGTAAGCAGGGACGGTTCCGCCAGAACCTTCTCGGCAAACGTGTGGACTATTCGGGGCGTTCGGTGATTGTTGTCGGCCCCGACCTTAAGATACATCAGTGCGGCCTTCCCAAATCCATGGCTTTGGAATTATTCAAACCGTTCATCATCAGAAAGCTCAATCAGCGCGATGATAAGACGACGATCAAGCATGCCAAGAAGATGGTGGAACGTCAGTCGCCTGAGGTGTGGGATATTCTCGAGGATCTGATCAAGGATCATTTTGTACTGCTGAACCGTGCACCCACACTGCACCGTCTCGGTATACAGGCTTTTCTGCCGGTTCTTGCAGAGGGTAAGGCGCTTCAGCTTCACCCGCTCGTATGCGCTGCATTCAATGCGGACTTCGATGGTGACCAGATAGCGGTTCATCTGCCGCTGTCTTTTGAGGCGCAGATCGAGGCGAATGTTCTGATGCTTGCCAGCAACAACATTCTGTCACCCGCATCGGGTAAACCGATCGTGGTCGATAAACCTCAGTGTATAGCGCTCGGATGTTATTATCTGACCAAAGCATCGAGTGATAATCTTGGCGAGGGTAAATATTTCTCCAATACGACAGAAGCCAAGTTGGCATATGAAACAGGCGTTGTCAAGCTGAATTCAAGAGTGAATGTGCGTATCGATGGTACTGTTATTACAACAACCGTAGGCAGGATTATATTTAATGAAATTATGCCTGAGGGTACTGCATTTGTCAACAAAACCATCGATACCAAAATAATGAAAAAAATCGTATCCGATACATTCAGGATAAATGGCCGCCAGATTACTGTGGAATTTCTTGACAAACTCAAAAACCTTGGATTCCAGTATGCTACTTTTTCCGGAATATCCATCGGCATGGGAGACGTTCTCATTCCGGAAGAAAAACATAGACTTGTCGCTGAGGCAACGGCGCGTATTACTGATATCCGTGAGAAATATAATGCCGGTGTTATCAGTGATGGGGAACGTGCGAACCAGACTATTGACGAATGGTCTCATACGACTGCCCGTGTTGCCCAGACGGTATTCGAGTCTCTACGTCAGGCTGAGGATGGTTTCAGTCCTTTGTTTGTTATGGCTGATTCTGGAGCGCGTGGTTCACAGGACCAGATAAAACAGCTTGCCGGTATGCGCGGTCTGATGCAGAAACCGCAGAAAAAGATTACCGGTGGGTATGGCGACTTTATCGAAACACCGATAACTTCAAATTTCCGTGAAGGACTCAGCGTTCTTGAGTATTTCATATCGACTCACGGTTCACGTAAAGGTTTGGCGGATACGGCACTGAAAACTGCCGAAGCCGGATATCTCACCCGCCGTCTTGTTGATGTGGCTCAGGATTGTATTGTAATTGAAGATGACTGCGGTACATTAAACGGAATTGAAATGACCGCCCTCAAAGAGGGTGAACAAGTCGTTGAACATCTTGGAGACAGGGTGTTCGGACGTATTCCTCTCGAGGATATAATTGATCCGGAAACATCAGCGGTTATTTGTCAGGCCGGAGAGTTGATAGATGACGAAATGGTCGGAAAAATTAATGATACGACTATAGACTCTATTCTGATCCGCTCAGTATTAACCTGTGAGTCCAGCCGGGGTGTGTGCGCTCAATGTTATGGACTCAATCTTGCCAAAGGTACTTTGGTTCATATCGGTGAATCTGTTGGAGTTATCGCGGCACAATCAATCGGCGAACCCGGAACACAGCTTACACTCCGTACTTTCCACATCGGAGGCGCAGGAACCCGTATGACCGAACAATCCGAAATTCAGGTCAAAAAAGGTGGCAAGGTTATTTTTGATGAAAACCTTTTTGCCGTCCGATATAATGAAATTATCAGGGTTGTTACAAGTCGTAACGGTGAGATCATTATTGAAGATGTGACCGGACGGATTATAAGCACGTATCAGGTGCCGTACGGTTCACGGCTTATGGTTAATGAAGGCGATATTATTGGTGATGGCGCGACAATTTATACATGGGAACCTAACCATACGCTCGTAGTCACCGATGTTGCAGGTGTAGCGCGTTTCGAGAATATTATCGAGGGATCGACGTTCCGTTATGAAATCGACTCGGAAACCGGTCACAAGCAACGTTTTATCGTGGATCAGCGTAACAGGTCACTGACCCCTCATGTTGATATTATTGGGGAGGATGGTAATAAAATCAGGACATATTACCTGTCTGTCGGTTCACGAATCATGGTGGAGGATGGTAATAAACTCCGTGCCGGTGAAACTCTTGCAATGATTCAGAATGAAAGGTTTAAGACCCGTGATATTACAAGTGGTTTACCTCGAGTTGCCGAATTATTCGAAGCAAGAAAACCGAAAGATCCTGCAATAATCTCCGAAATCGATGGTGTGGTTGAGATCGGAGGCCTTATCCGTGGGTCAAGGAAGATTTTTGTTAAAGGTGAAAACGAATTTATTCGCGAATATCTGATTCCCTATGGAAAACATCTGCTGGTATTCGACGGCGATCATGTTGTTGCCGGAGAACGTTTGACCGAAGGATCGGTAAATCCTCATGATATACTGAAAATTAACGGTATACATAGCGTTCAGGAATATCTGCTGAATGAAATTCAGGAAGTATATCGTCTGCAGGGCGTAAAAATTAACGATAAGCATATCGAAGTTATCGTACGTCAGATGCTTCAGAAAGTACAGATTGTCGATCCCGGCGATACTACTTTTCTGCAGGGTGCGCAGGTTGACAAGTTTACTTTCGCTACCGTTAACAAGAAAGTTCTTGATGAAGGCGGAGAACCTGCTACATTCGAACCGCTTCTTCTCGGTATTACGAAAGCCTCGCTCTTTACTGAATCGTGGGTATCCGCGGCATCATTCCAGGAAACAACCCGTGTATTGACCGAAGCGGCGATACAGGGAAAAATGGATGATCTGAAGGGTTTAAAGGAAAATGTATGTATCGGCCATCTTATTCCTGCCGGCACCGGAATGCGGAGGTATCGCAATATACAGATGAGCACTCCAAATGATGAATTCGATGCATTGATTGAAGCTGAGCAGCCTGCGGAAGATATCTCCGAGAGTGTCACCGAGGATGAGATTATTTCTGCGGAAGATTCATAACACGTATGTAAAAAAAATTATTAACAAATGTAAGAAAATTATTTGACATTAAGAAATTGATTATGTATATTTAAAATCTATCGCGCATTTTTAATGGAGGTTTTGTTGCCAACTATTAATCAATTAATACGTAAAGGCCGAAAGGTTCAGAAGAGCAGGAGTTCTGCTCCCGCTCTCAAAAACTGTCCGCAGAAACGTGGCGTGTGTACGCGTGTATATACTGCGACGCCGAAGAAACCTAATTCTGCGCTTAGGAAGATCGCTCGTGTCAGGTTATCGAACGGTATCGAAGTAACAGCTTATATTCCAGGTGAGGGGCATAATCTTCAGGAGCATTCGATTGTGCTTGTTCGCGGTGGCAGAGTGAAGGATCTGCCGGCTGTTCGTTACCATGTAGTTCGTGGGACACTCGATACTGTTGGCGTGGATGGCAGACGTAAGTCGCGTTCGAAGTATGGAGCGAAACGTCCGAAGTAATATCTTTTTGAGTGAATATATTTGGAAACACGAAGTTTATATAATAGTTGACTGAACTTTAATGTGAAAACGAAGAAATTTAAGGTTTTCTATGCCACGAAGAAAAAAAGTACAGAAAAGAGAGCTTGTTCCTGACCCGAAATTTAAAAGCGCTCTGGTAGCCAAGTTTATTAATAATCTTATGCTTGACGGTAAAAAGTCTGTTTCGGAGTCAATATTTTACAGAGCCATGGATTATATCGAAGAGCGGACGGGTCAGAGCGGTCTTGAGATTTTTGAGAAGGCTGTTGAGAATGTAAAACCTATTATAGAGGTAAAGAGTCGTAGGGTTGGTGGCGCTACGTATCAGGTTCCTGTTGAGATAAGGGCTAACCGCCGCCTTGCGTTGTCTTTCCGCTGGTTAATATCCTTTGCCAAAGCACGTTCGGAAAATACGATGGCTGAACGGCTTTCGATGGAGTTTGAGCAGGCTTCGAAAAATCAGGGCGCTTCGATAAAGAAGCGTGAAGATACACACAAAATGGCAGATGCAAACAAGGCTTTCGCTCACTATCGCTGGTAATACCGGTTGATAGTGCGGGCGTTGCCGGTAGTTGAAAAGCAATTGGATTTTTGACGATAAGTCAATACATAGTATTACTAATCGAACTGTAACCATAAAAGCGGTTTTGTATTTATTTTGATTGGCGGCCTTGAGATTAAAGGTTGACGGATCGGTAAATCGTTTTATAGATATGGTTATAAGCGGAGTAAAAATGGCCCGGTGTGCTATATAAACTCCGGGTTTTTTTTAACATTATTGATAATTGACAGGCACATGAAGATAACTCTGGATCAAATGCGAAACATCGGTATCATGGCTCATATTGATGCCGGTAAAACAACCACCACCGAACGTATATTGTATTACACCGGTAAAGTGCACAGGGTTGGTGAGGTGCATGACGGCGCCGCGACGATGGACTGGATGGAGCAGGAAAAGGAACGTGGAATTACTATAACTTCCGCTGCGACGACTTGTCTTTGGCGCGAAACAATGATAAATATAATCGATACGCCCGGCCATGTGGATTTTACTGTTGAGGTCCAGCGTTCTTTAAGGGTTCTCGACGGAGCGGTCGGGCTTTTTTGCGCTGTCGGCGGTGTAGAGCCTCAGAGTGAAACAGTATGGCGTCAGGCGGACGGATACAAAGTTCCCCGTATGGCATTTGTCAACAAAATGGATCGTACCGGCGCAGACTTTTACAGAGTTATCAATATGATGCACGACCGTCTTCACTCGAAATTCGTACCAATCCAGCTTCCCATTGGTTCCGGGGAGCTTTTTACCGGTTTAATCGATCTTATTGCCAATCATGCGGTGATGTATCAGGGCGAGGGTCCCGGCCTTAAGTTTTTCGAGGAGCCCATTCCTGATGATCTCAAAGACATTGCTCATGACTATCGTGAGAAAATGCTTGAAGCGGTTTCGGATTATGATGATCATCTTATGGAATTATTTCTGGATAATAAACCGATTAATGTGGCACAGATCAGAGCAGCCCTCCGAAAAGCAACGATTGCCAACGAAATTACGCCGGTCCTTTTGGGCAGCGCATTTAAAAATAAAGGTGTAAGGCGTTTACTTGACGCAGTTGTGGATTACCTTCCTTCTCCGGCAGATGTACCTCCTGTCAAAGGCCATGATCCCCATACCGATAAGGATTTGATCCGTAAACCATCCGACGACGATCCGTTCAGCGCGCTCGCTTTTAAAGTCGCTACCGATCCACATGTGGGAAAACTTGTGTTTTTCAGAGTTTATTCCGGTTCGCTTGAAAAGGGGAATGCTATTCTCAATACAACAACCGGGAAAAAAGAACGGTTATCACGTATTTTAAGAATGCATGCAAATAAACGGGAAGAAATGGAATATGCCACCACCGGTAATATATTGGCGGCAGTAGGGCTTAAAAACACAAAAACCGGTGATACAATTTGTGATATTAAACATCCTATAATTCTTGAGCGCATGGAATTCCCGGAACCGGTTATTCATATTGCTGTTGAACCGAAAACAAAAGCAGGTCAGGAGCAGCTTGATCTTTCGCTTGCCAAACTTGCTGAAGAGGATCCGACGTTTCGGGTGAAAGTTGATCAGGAAACCGGGCAGACAATTATATCGGGTATGGGTGAATTACATATAGAGGTTCTTATCGACAGGCTAAAAAGGGAATTCAAGGTAGATGCCAATGTCGGTATACCCCAGGTGGTATATCGCGAAACAATTACCAAAACAGTTGAATCCGAGGGGAAATTTATCAGACAGTCCGGCGGGCGTGGCCAGTATGGTCATGTTGTTATTACCATCGGTCCGGGTGTAAAAGGCACGGGGCTTGTGTTTGAAGATAAAATTACCGGCGGCGTTATACCTAAGGAATACATCTCCTCATGCAAATCCGGAGCTGAAGGCGCCATGAACACAGGGGCTATCGCCGGATTCCCGCTGGTGGATATTCATGTTGAACTTATCGATGGCTCATATCATGATGTTGATTCGTCCGATATGGCTTATCGGATAGCCACTTCCATCGCAATCAGGGATGGCGTGAAAAAGGCAGGGCCGATATTGCTCGAGCCGATAATGATGGTCGAAGTTGTGACACCACAACAGTATTCCGGAGATATCTTCGGTGATCTTAATATGAGACGTGGTAAGATTGAAAAAATTGAAAATCGTCCCGATGCTCAGGTAATCAGCGGTCATGTGCCGCTTGCCGAAATGTTCGGTTATGCGACGAGACTGCGTTCGCTGAGTCAGGGTCGTGCTATATATACAATGGAATTCGAGTCATATGCTCCCGTTTCGGAAAACATTGCAAAAGAGTTGTTGCATAAGCTTGGCGGGACATATCAAGCAGTAAATTAATGTAATTATACGAATATTATAGTTTAAAAGGAGGGATACCTCATGGCGAAGGAGAAGTTTGAGAGGACGAAGCCTCACGTAAATGTAGGGACGATCGGGCATGTGGATCATGGGAAGACGACGTTGACGAGTGGGATAACGAATGTGTTGTCGAAGAAGGGATTGGCGGATCATCAGTCGTTTGATGATATTGATAAGGCGCCGGAAGAGCGGGAGCGTGGAATCACGATAGCGACGGCCCATGTAGAATACCAGTCTGAAAGCCGGCACTATGCGCATGTGGACTGTCCGGGGCATGCCGACTATGTAAAAAACATGATAACCGGAGCCGCGCAGATGGATGGAGCGATTCTGGTGGTGAGTGCGGCGGACGGTCCGATGCCCCAGACCCGTGAGCATATATTGCTTGCCCGACAGGTGGGAGTACCCCGAATAGTGGTGTTTTTGAACAAGATCGATATGGTTGACGATCCTGAATTGATCGAGTTGGTGGAACTCGAGGTACGAGAGTTGTTAACGAAATATGAGTTTCCCGGGGACGAGATACCGATAATCAGAGGATCGGCGTTAGCGGCGATGAACTGGGACGGTGTGAGTTTGGAAGAACCGAGTATCCAGTTTGTGTTTGAGTTGATGGATGCGCTGGACAACTATATACCGATTCCGGAGCGTTCGCTGGACAAACCGTTTTTGATGCCTGTAGAGGATGTATTTTCGATTACGGGTCGCGGGACGGTAGCGACGGGCCGAATCGAGCAGGGCATAGTGCATATGAACGACCCGCTTGAGCTTGTGGGAATCAAGGAAACGATGAAGACGGTATGTACCGGTGTTGAGATGTTCCGAAAGATCATGGATGAAGGCCAGGCTGGAGACAACGTGGGATTGTTGCTCCGTGGGATGGACAAAGAGCGTGTGGAACGCGGTATGGTGCTGGCAGCGCCGGGTTCGGTGACGCCGCATACGAAGTTCAAAGGTCAGGTGTATGTGCTGACAAAAGAAGAAGGCGGACGTCATACGCCGTTTTTCAACGGTTACCGTCCACAGTTTTATTTCCGTACAACAGATGTGACCGGTATTCTGGGTATGCCTGAAGGCGTAGAGATGGTGATGCCGGGTGACAATATTGAAATTATCGGTGAACTGATTACACCGATCGCCATGAACGATGGCCTTCGTTTCGCTATCCGCGAGGGTGGACGGACTATTGGCGCCGGTGTTGTTTCTGAAATTATTGAATAG
>JAFGMP010000220.1 GCA_016927495.1 Candidatus Latescibacterota bacterium
CACAATTACGCCATGCCGAAAGGCCATGCGACACCGGACTCGACGCAGTTACTCGGCCAGTGGCGAATTGAAGTCAGCCCCAAAAATGAGAGCGCTGAGGATTATTTCCTGCATCTTATCCAGGCCGGTGACCTAAGCCTTGGCAGAATGGTCGATTCCGGGCTTATCCGTGACGGTTCGCAGGTCGGTGTCCGTTTTACCGATGGATCAAAAGCGTGGGAGGTGTTGTTCGGAACGAAGGGTGACGCTTCCGGGCATATTACTATCACGGAGAACGGGAAAAAGCTGGTAGACCGTGATCTGACAAAGAATGTCGAGAAGCAGACGGGATTGTTTGGGGGGGAGTAGTAGGAAAAAAGCCCACGCAATCCTATTAAGGGAGTTCAATTTCGCAAGTGGTAAAATTCTTTTTGCTTTATTTATCCCGGAATAATTACAAAAAAGGAAATAATGTTGAAATAAAAATGTTGTGATTTTCGAATAAAAAAAGTATAGTTTAGTCATATCCCAAAAAATTTAAAGTTTTTCCTGACATTTTTATAAAATGAAGGGGAATTAAATATAAAATAAATTATATTATTTGTATGTTACAAAATAAAATTATCGCATATCCTGTATTATTAAATGAACGGGGGCTGCCATGAAAACTGTACACAGAATAATACTTGTCTTGCTCATGATTACTATTGCAAGCTGTTTAACGAGTGACAGCGGTGATGATAAAGTTGAAACCGTGAAAACCTTCACCGTATCAGGCAACGTCATGGACAGCTCCGGGAACAGTATTTCAGGTGTTACTGTTACACTCGCCGGAAATAATCAAACACTGACCGTCACCACCGGTTCCGGCGGCCAGTATGTATTCAACGATATTAAGGACGGTTCATACACGGTTACTCCGTCCAAATCAGAATATTCATTCACACCCGCAGACAGGCCAGCGGTTGTCAGCGGCGCAAACGTTATCATCGATACATTCAGCGGATTTTCAGGTGAGGGAAGCCTTACACTCCATGATGGCCCAAATGTCACATTGACTGAAAATAATGCACCTGAAGTCAATCAAATCATCCTCGATACGGTGAATAGCATTATCGACCGCAGCTATAAAAACATGGGGAAACCTGTCGCAAACTTAGAATTAAGTGCCCGTGTTGACGGGGAAGCATCCGGCTATGCACTCGTTAAAGGTACGAGAGGTTTTAAACAAAGTGCATTAACTCAGGATTTAACATGTACTTTATTCGACTTTTCCGATGATGGTGAGTTATTCCTCGGAGGGCTCGTTCACTATCACAGCGCTATTGAGGAGGAAACCCATGAGGAGATAGCCACCTACAGCGGCGATGTTTGCATGTCGGGGGCTTTCGCTGCAACTGAATCTTTTGATATCCGTAGGGAAAACGGTGTAGAAATAAACGGCACCTATGAATGTATTTCCGCCGGGAATACGGTTGAGGGATCTTTAACCACCGATGATTTTGAAGAGGATGCTACCTGCAATATATTTGGGAGAATCTCTGACTCATCCGGGGATGCCTTGCCCGATGTGACGGTGGAACTTATCAATACGGGTTTGATTTCCGTCACCGATAAAGAAGGATTCTATTATTTCGGCAGCATTACCAACGGATCGTATAGGGTATCTCCCCGTATGGAAGGGTACACATTTTCTCCCAGAGGCAGAGAAATTATTGTCGACGGTTCGAATATAATTGTGGATAATTTCACCGGATTTACCGGTGGTGAAGGTGCATATTCTCTATCGGGCAGGATTGTCGATTCTTCCGGAGTTGCTATAGCCGGCATGAGGATAATTTTATCTCGCGGTGGTGACGGCCAGTTTGAAGTAACTTCTGATACCGATGACAGTGGCGTCTTTCTTTTTGAAAATCTTATTGATGGTACATATACGCTTCGTCTTGTTCATGGTTTATACAGCTTCTCTCCCAACAGCAAACAAATTACTATCGAGGGTTCCAATGTAATCCTCGAACCCATTGTCGGCTTAAGCCAAAGCGAAGGCGGGACATACAACGTATACGGGACAATTTTCGATTCTTCCGGGGGACGTCTTGCCGATGTCATACTCATGCTCAGCGGAGCCGATATGACCTCGGTTGCTTCGTTTACCGACAAAGAGGGGAATTATTTTTTCAGCGGTGTCAGTGACGGATCATATAATATAATCCCGTTGCTTGAAGGGTATACGTTTGCGCCTCAAACCGTGCAAGTCACTGTCAGCGGTGCAGACGTGCGAGTCGAAAATTTCACCGGCACAGGCAGCGGTGGTGCGGGATATACTTTATCGGGTATGATTGTAGATTCTTCGGGAGCGGCTATCGCGGGTATGAGGATCTATCTAACTCCTGAGGGTAACGATCAGAACGCGCTAACCTGTGATACCGATGAACATGGAATTTTCCGTTTTGTTAGTCTCGCATCTGGATCATATACGATTCGCCTGGTTCACGGATTATACGGCTTCACACCTGATAGTATCCAGGTTATTATCGAGGGATCGGATGTAGTCCTCGAACCCATGGTCGGTTACCTGAAAGAAGAAGCTCCCGGCCATAATGTGTACGGGACTGTTCTCGATACTTCCGGGGGACGGTTGGCTGATGTCATCATGATATTGGGCGGAGCCGACATGACTATAGTTGCCGACAAAGAAGGGAATTATTTCTTCAGCAATGTCAAGGACGGTACATACCAATTGGCACCACAACTTTCAGGATATACGTTCTCTCCCCCATACAGAAATATTATCGTCAGCGGTTCGAACCTGCAGGTTGAGAGTTTCACCGGTTCCATCACAGGAGAAAGCGGCCATAATGTTCTCGGTAGAATCCTCGATTCCTCAGGGGAAGGCATCGCAGATGTTCTAATCAGCATAAATGACGGCACTTATACCGGAAATACCGACAAGGAGGGAAATTACTTAATCGGCGGCGTGCCGGACGGACGTCACACAGTAACTCCAACCCTTGAAGGCTATACATTTTCACCGGACGACAGGACTGTGACTATGCACGGCGAGGATGAAACGGTAGACACTTTCACCGGTACTCCCGATAGTGGCGGTGGCGACGGTACCTATATTATTTCGGGGAGAATTGTCGATGCTTCCGGGAACGGTATCGCTGACGTTACAATAGGTACAAGGACAACAGCGGGTACAGTGCTTGTTCAGACTGACTCCGATGGGAATTATTTATTTGAAAACCTTCCACCCGGATCGTATGTACTGGTTCCGGACAAAGAGGGATATACCTTTGATCCGGAATTCCTGTTAGTTACAGTCAATGACTCGAATGTTACAGCCGGCGGATTTACCGGATCAGGCGGTGGAAGTGATGGCGCCGTCTACAACGTTTCAGGCCTTATTGTCGACGGTAATGATAAAGGTATTGAAAGTGTGTCTTTGACCTTGATGGGAAACGGTGTGCATATTCCCGGTCTTACCGATTCTGATGGCACGTATATATTTGAAAATATTCGAGACGGTAATTACACCCTGATCCCGGCCAAAACAGAATTTGTATTCAATCCCCAAAACAGAACGTTTATAGTCAACGGATCTGATGTCACAGTTGATAAATTTACTGGATCACTTGTCGGTAATGTAAAAAACATATCGGGCACAGTAAAAGACTACAACAAAAAACCTTTGGATGGAATAAGGATGAGTTTGCTCAATATTAGTGATATATATAATCCGGTAGAATATGAGCATCAATTGACCAACGGTGAAGGGTCTTATGCTTTCGAGAATGTCCCGGACGGGGTATATCAACTGAGGCCGGCGCATCATCCGGGATATCCCGAAACCTATGACAATCGTTACGTCTTTGACCCTGAATTTGTCGGTATTACTATCAGCGTATCGGATATACACACACATGATTTCACCGGATGGCATTTGATATCCGGCAGGGTTCACGAGTGCCCGGAGAAAGGTGAGAGTGACAGCCAGGCAAAGGGTATACCGGGTGTTACGGTCACCTGCAAAATGTTTGACATAAGTTGGGAAGCAGTAGCTATAGAGAACGAAATTACATTGACCGATAATGATGGCAATTATGAATTTAACCGTCTCATGGATGGGAATTATAAAATCACTCCGAAAAAAAGTGGTTACGATTTCGAACCGCAAGACCGGAATGTTGAAATCGAAGATGAAAACATCAGGGGTATCGATTTCACCCCTGAAGGCTGCAGTGGTGGGGGCAGCGGCGGCGATAATGGCGGCGGCGACGACGATGAAAATAATGTGAAAACATTCACCCTTGAAATAAACCACCGTATGATCAAGCAAACGGACATATTGCACTGGGATGAAACCATAATCTGGACAGGTTCGGTGATTTTCTCTGTGCCGGTCGACACTGAAGGTGAATGGGGACAGGTGACCGGTGATGGCGACCTGACCATCTCGGGTAACGGCAGCTTTCAGGGTGATGATAATGGTAATGGTAGTACTTCTTATTGTGAGTGGACAACATCCGGAACCATAGCAGCCACTGTTACGGGGAATTCTACCGTTGAACCGTACGGTGAGTCTCAGGCGAGTACGCGTATATTTAACCTGATGTTAGGATTTCCCGCCGATGGCATGAAAACAGGAACATTAGTAGATGAGAATGGCACACACGACTATTCAAAACCTGTGAAAGAAATCCCGCCGATGTCACCGTTGATCATTCCGGTTGAGGACGGCTATACTGTTGATCAGGAACTTAATTTCGCAGCAGACACAATCCTGCATATACATTATGTGCTTCATTTTGGGAAATAATAGATGATATTCAGAATTGTAGCTCAAAAAAACAAAAAAATAAACAACGAAAAACACAAAAAACGCGAAAACGTTATAGCTTACATAATATTAGTAAATCCACTACAATAACGCACCCTTATTTCTTAAAAATAAGTTGACATTGTTTCAGAATATTGTAAATTGATTTACAATGTTCTTGCCGGATTATATGAAATAATGAATGAGGAATGAATCACAATGAAACAGCAAAAAATTGGGAAAATATGTAAAACAATCAGTACATATATTTTGTTGATTTCATTTATTTATTTACTCCCGTCACTCGTTTATTCCGATGGACAATGGACAACATTCAGAGGCGGTAATGAAATACTCGCAGTGGAAGTATATGGGCAAACCGTTTGGACCTCAACAATAAATAACGGTATTTACCAGTGGGACATGACAGATATGTCTTCTGTGAAAATTAGTAATATTGACTATGTTGAAGGTCTGGGTGTGGATGCTGACGGGGTTTTGTGGGTTGGAACTCAGGATCCTAAAATTTTAACGTGGGATGGAGAACGCTGGAAACAGCATTATAAACCGGGATTTGATACCACGGGGCCTAATACACCTATATGGGATTTCGGATTCACTCCCGACGGATGGGTATGGATAGGATCCCGTGATTCAGATTTTTTTAAATATAAACCAGAAACAGGTATGATGGAAAAAGTGGCAATAACCGATAATGATAAAAAAGCTGATGTAGCATATTCATTTGCCAATACATCTGACGGTGATTTTTGGATAGGATCATATAGGGGTTTATGCCGTTATGACGGGCAAGCGTGGAAAATTTATACAGTGGAAAACGGTTTTCCGGAAAACCGGATATTTAGTGTAATTGCCGGTAAGGACGATGTCCTTTGGATTGATACCCCATCCGGCTCAGGCAGTTTCGATGGTAATTCATTCACTACTTACACCGAAGAAAAAGAACTGCAGGCCATGTATGAAATTGTACAAAAAGATGGTTATCTATGGAATGATGGATGGGGTGGAACATCGTATGGATTACGAAGGTATGATGGCAATTCATGGGAAATTTTCCTTACAGAAGGGACTATGAGTTCTAGAGTTTTTTCGGTAGCAGTTGCGCCAAATGGGAACGTCTGGTTTGGAGATCAACAAGGTGGTTGTACGATTTTTGACGGAACTAAATGGACGGTAATAGATATTCAACATTCTGTTAACTCAATTGCTTTCGGTTTGGGTGATACAGTATGGCTCGCTACATCGGGAGGTGCTTATGAATATGATGGAAAATCATGGATAAATCATAGTTGGGATTATTATGATTCCTCTGTTTGGGATATAACCATTGATAAAAATGGAAATGTTTTAGCAGGAACGGTAGAGGGATTGAAATATTATAATGGCGTTGTATGGACAGAATGGGAGATAGACACAGGAAAATTAGATAAACAGGTTCGTGCAGTTGCTTTTGATCCCGATGGATCATTTTGGTGTGGAACATACGGGGGTATAGTTCATTATGATGGTACAACCTTTACACGGTATTCAACACAGGATGGTTTAGTTAATGACGATGTTTTTTCATTAACTTTTGACTCATATGGCAATCTTTGGATAGGAACAAGGGGAGGCTTGAGCATATATGATGGTATTGAATTTAGGTCATTAACATTTGAAGTCGGTTTAGCGGAAAATGAGATAATTTCAGCAGCTATTGGACCCGATGAATTGGTTTGGATCGGTTCGACCGAAGGACTTTTCTGTTATGATGGTGAAACGGTAAAACCTTACTCGATATATGATAATTCTATCCATAACTTTATAACAGAAGTAGTGGTTAACAATGAAGGTGTTGTCTGGGTTGTAACACAAAACGGAGTTTCCCGTTTTTTTCCCGATAATATTTCCTCAGTTATGGATACTAATCAGGTACGGCCTTCCGATATAATAATTACCGGAAATTATCCCAATCCGTTTAATCCTCAGACATCCATATGCTTTTCCGTTGCGGATCAGATGCCGGTTAGTATCGAGGTGTATAACATTTCAGGCCAAAAAGTACGGTCTCTTTTTACAGGATCATTACCAGCGGGTGAACATACTATGGTTTGGGATGGTCGAGATGATACCGGATACCCTGTATCGTCGGGAATTTACTTTACACGAATGTTGTCAGGTTCAAACATTTTTGATATGCATCGTATGATGCTTTTGAAGTAATTGCTTTCAATATGCAATCCGATCTCAAAAAAGGGCAGACACGCGGGTCTGCCCCTACGATAACAATTGACGAATCGATTGGATACGCTATGGAATGAAAATGTAGGGGCGAACCCATGTGTTCGCCCTGATTAAAATTATATGAGGGATATACCATGAAAATTACCATTAATTTGCCCGATGATTTTGTACATGAGATTAAAGCAATAGCCGCAGAACAATACAAATCGGTATCCTCTATAATAGCCGAAGCGACCCAAACATATATTCAAGCTGAAAAACGTAGAATACAGGGCAATAAAATTCTGGATATCATTAAGACAGCAAAAGTTTCACCGGATGCGTTGAGAGAACTTGAGCGGGAGAGAGAGATGGATGTGGGTATTTGATACCCTCACAAAGCCTCCCCATAACTTATCACCGTCACAAACACCCGTGTTGAAAATTCGGTCGTCTCGTCGCAGGTGAACGTTATCTCGTTTGTGCCGCTTTTAAGGAGCGGGATGTCCTGCTCAGGGGTAACCTCGGCGATCAGTTCTCCCTTCGGCCCATAGAGCTTACAGTTATCTTTCGCGTACAATTCCAGATAGTAGCCCGACTGCATTTCGATGGGGAATTGAATCTGTTGTCCGTTGATGGTGATCGTCGGATTTTTGATCACATTTGTTATCATCGGCAGCGCTTTTACCGGACTGATGAAGCACTCGCCCTGTCCGTTCGGGGGCACATTGTTCATCCACATACTTATCGATTCGATATATTTGAAATTGATCAGCTCGCGATAGACGTTATACAGCCATTTGCCGTCCTCCCATGTGTAGTCGTTCCACCGTGTGGATTCCGTCTCGATGAGTTCGAAATACCGCCAGCCGGTGAAATCGACATCGATATAATGATCTGCCACCGCGCCGTACGCGATGTGACGGGGGCTTTCAAGCCTGAAGTTCAGAAGTTCGCCGTTACCGTCACCCTTGATCCAGACGCCCAGAGCCTGGGTTTTGTTAAGGTCGATAACCGGGTCGAACGTTTTCACCGCTTTTGACCATGCACCATTTTGTGCAACAGTGCCGTTATTTAAAGCGGAATACTTTACGGTTGTTGCTGCGGTTCCGATGGATTCGGATGATGATACAAGTTCCGCGGTAACACCCGCGGCGGAGGATTGCGCCACGGTATTATCAATCTTTGTGAATTCCGCAAGAACCACCGCGCCGGGATCATCATACTTGCCTGCCGACATAAGAAGTTCGATACGTGCCTTGACCGGCTGGTCGCCATACGGGTTTTCGGTATGCCATGTAGCATCCGGATTTTTCAGGCCGGTAACTTTGTGCTTGTCATAGTTTGCCCGGCGGAACCGCCATTGTTTCGCTTCATCCTGAAACAGCGTAAATTCCTTGCCCGGTTCACGGAGTTGTGCTCTGACCGGTTCCTCGAAATAGTTGTCGTGACGGAGTTCTTCATAGGTATGGAGCATTTCGACAAGACGCCGGTATGCCGGTATGGTGCGTAGGCTTTCCTTGTTTACCGCGCCGGTGAGTGAAAGCCCCGCATTGTAGCCGATCATTTTACAGCCTAAGTATTCGATAACATCGGTGTAGGATGGTTCCACCTGCGGCGGTGAAAAGTGCTGGAAGTTCCACCAGCCGAAATGCAGCGGCAGCATCAGGCCGCCGTTGACCGTGGATGCATGGATGTCGACAAAACGCTTTTGTCCCCGGTTAGGGTAGTCCCATGCCTGCCAGCGTGTGCGGAAATTCCACATCTGGTGCCACATCGAACTCATTTCCATGCCCACCGGCTTCTTCAGGTGTCTGTATATCTCATATACAAACTTCTGGCCGTAATACCATGTATTTTCGCTGCCCCGCAAGATGTCACTGCCGTCGATAGCATCGAGATAGAAGCCGTCGAAATCGCAGTAATCGACTAATTCGGCATGATTTTTGGCAATTTCCGTGAACAGTTCCGATTCGCAGTCCGGCACAAAAAGCCCGAAACATTCCTTGAGGTGACGGGCTCCGGCGCCCTTAGGGTGCTCTGATGCTGTTGTGCCGTAAGCACCGCGGGTGCATCCGGTGAACTTGTACGGAAGCTCTTTGGTGACACCGCTGAAGGTGATCAGTTCATCCCCGACATGGAGCGTCACGCTGTTTCGTTCGAAAAAGCCGGTAATTGTGGAGACATCGGCAGTGGATTCGGTTACCGTAATTTCTGTGGCGGATTTGTCTACCGGTTCGGCGAGTGTGAATGTCCTGAATGCATCGAGTCCCGGATGGGGAACCGGAGTGACATATTTCGATTGTTTGTCGATAAAGAATGCATAGGTATGGAGGATCGATCCGATTCCGGCATCGTGGAGACGGGCTACTATGTTTTTCATGTTGTCCCAACCGTCCGGCCACTTTTCTTCATTCAAATGGAAATCACCGAACCTGAAAAAACCTGCGCCGCCGCCGTGGTTGTCGATCTGATTGAAACCGAGGCTGTGCACCATGTCGATCCAGTCATCCACCGTTTCTTCGGTCAGTGTGCCGAAATTGAACAGATATGAGCCGTGGTTGAACGGAATTTCATCCGCCCATGCTCCGGCGACTTCATTGTGCGGTAAATCATTGGCGTTCCCGGCAATTGTGCGAATGGTAGAAAGCATTTTTCCCGGAGGTGCGCCGATTAATGCAACCTTTGCGCCTTTGATGCCGAATCTGTCGTAACATGAAGCCCAAAGATGAGACTGAAGAGCCGGAAGCTGCTGTACATGGGTAAATGTATTGAGTGCAAAGGAACAGGCTCCGAATGGTTCTTCGGGTTTTCCGTTCAATGTAAGGGGGCAGTTCAGAAACACAAATGAATCGACTTTGTTGCCTTCGCATGAGATTACCTCCCATTCGATATAATTTGCCTGCGCTGTGGTTTTGATGACAGCGCTGACACCCGGTACGGCAAACTCCAAATTCAATAGATTGCCATCAAAGGAGGCTTTTGTGGCGTTATATTCTGTGTCGTTTAAAAAGACCTGAGCACAATATGAA